>NZ_JTJP01000005.1:0-59153 GCF_001678575.1 Gallibacterium genomosp. 1 | reverse complement strand
AGTCAAGTAATGCGTGGCAAGCCAACGTTAAGCTGTTGAGTCGTTTTAAGTGTAATTCGGGGCAGAATTGGTAAAGAGAGTCGTGTAAAATATCGAGTTCGCACATCTTGTTGTCTGATTATTGATTTTTCGCGAAACCATTTGATCATATGACAAGATGTGTATCCACCTTAACTTAATGATTTTTACCAAAATCATTAGGGGATTCATCAGTACCGAGTAGCTGATCAGTAGAGATATTCAATGCATTTGCCATATCTTGTACTGTCTGCCAAATACGAGCAAAGGTTTGTTGTGCACCTTGTATGGATAGTGTTTTGATAGCGCGTTCAATGAGGATATTACAATGATTATCCACAAGACCGATTTTAGTATTAGTGCCCCCGATATCAATACCAACATAATATTCCATAAGATGATTCTTTTTCATAAAGTTTTTCTACTATGTGAGAAAGTTAATAATGATTTGAGTATAAAAAGCAATGTACCCCAATAATTATGATAATTATCATAAACTTATTGTGAGGTACATCACAAATTTTTATAGGGGTTATATTGTGAATGGTTATATATTTATAACTTATCAATATGATGATGATCATAAATTTATTGTGTAAAGCTCATTCATAATAAAGAAAAATTATTGGGATGGAATATGACTTTACCGATTATTATTACATTAGTAGTATGTGGATTTTTGTCTAATCTGATGTCCGCCTTATTTGGAATTGGTGGCGGCGTTTTGATGGTACCTGTGCTGCATACGATGTTTCCAGAGATGCCTTTACAGATGGTGGCGGCAACTTCTTTGACGATTGTCATGGGAACTTCAGTGATCAATTTAATCTATTTTATTAAACAAAAAATTCAGATTGATAAAAAAAAGATGATTTTTTGGTCATTAGCGATGATTGTAGGAGTACAACTTGGCTTCTATCTTAGTTTTGATGTGCCAGATTTCGTCATTGTGACTATTTTTGTCGTAACTTTAGTATTATTAGCACTTAAAACCTTGTTGGAAGTAAAAGGAGTCAGAAAAAAAAGCGAGCAAAGCAATGACACCTTGTCAGGTATTTTAGCTTGCTTTTTCGGTGGGGGAATAGCTGGTATCACAGGTATTGGCGGTGGCTCTATTATGTCGCCTTTGATTGCTCAATTGCCAAGTATCAATATTAGACAAATCGCAGTATATACAAATTATATGATGGTAATTGGAGGTATTGGTAATTTGTATGGCTATTTATCTAAATCGCCAAATATTATTATCCCTCATTCATGGCAAGTTGGTTATGTGAATTTTAGTATTGTTGCAGTTGTTGTGTTCAGCTCATTCGTAATGAGTTTTTTCTCTATGAAAATTCGAGGTAAATTGAAGCCTGAATTATCCCAAAAGTTATTAGGTTTAACTCTACTTCTTATCGCATCATATATGTTATTGTTACAACTCATTTAAATTTATTATGTTATTTGAGAGATTTAATTTTATGTTGAAACAGAAAAAAATTTATTTTCATATGATGGCGAAACCCAGTAGTTTTCATTGCAATATTAAATGTGAATATTGCTTTTATTTACAAAAAGAACAGGTGTTCACGCGTCATATCAATTCAATGACAGAACAGACATTGGAAAATTACATCAAAAATTATATTGATTCATTTCCTGGTGAACGAATTGATTTTATGTGGCAAGGTGGCGAGCCAACCTTATTGGGATTAGATTTTTTTAGGAAAGTGGTTAGTTTACAAGCAAAATTTGCTGGAACTAAACAAATTAGTAATAGTTTTCAAACTAATGGGATGGCTTTAAATCGGCAATGGTGCGAATTCTTTAAAGATAATCAATTTTTAATTGGGATCTCGGTTGATGGGTTAGAGGAGGTGCATAATAAATATCGCATTTCTATCAATGGACAGCCTACTTTTACTCGCGTAAAGCACGCTATTGAATTATTAAAATCCTATCAAGTTGATTTTAATACTTTAACTGTTGTAAATGATCGGAATTGGAATAAAGGAAAGGAAACCTATCAAGCATTAAAAGCATTGGGCTCGACTTTTATGCAATTTATTCCTATTGTGGAAGTTGCTAATTATTCAGCACAACGGCAAGATTTTAATCCAGGTAAAAACTATCGAATGACACCATTTTCTGTTCCAGCAGAAGGATATGGGCAATTTTTATTGGATGTCTTTAATGAATGGCTCAAAGAGGATATAGGTCATATATTTATTAATATGTTTGATGATTTATTAGGTCAATGGTTAGGATTTCCATCAAGAAGTTGTGTTCATCAGGAAACTTGTGGTAGAGCGATGATATTAGAGTCAAATGGTGATGTTTATAGTTGCGATCATTTTGTTTATCCTGCTTATAAAATAGGCAATGTGAATCATCAATCATTAACTCAGATCGTCAATTCACCTAAACAAATAAAATTTGGTAAAGCTAAATTAGAAACATTAACAAAACAATGTCAGAAATGTGAGGTGCGGCATTTTTGTTATGGTGGGTGCCCGAAACATCGTATTGTTCCTTTGAAAGGAGAACAATTTAAACAAAATTATTTATGCCCTTCATATCAATTCTTTTTCCGTCATAGTGCTCCAATAATGTCGCGTATTCGGGATATTATTCGACAAGGTAGAAGTGCAAGAGAGATAATGAGTATGTTATCTCGTTAACCGAAACAAAAAACAGAAAATTATTGCATAAATAATTTACTTTTAGAATTTGTGATCTTTCTCACATATTAACTATGATTATTATCATAACGAATAAAAATAAAAACCTCTATTCTTATATATGAATATGTCTATTTTAGAAAGGATAGGAGGCAATATGCTATTAACAATATTGAGTTTTTTATTAGTGACGGGGGGAGTGGCATTTATTTCTTGGTTAAAAACCAGACACGATGATTTGTCTACTTCTAAAGGCTATTTCCTTGCTGGAAGGGGGTTAAGTGGCTTTATCATTGGCTGTTCTATGATATTAACTTCATTATCTACAGAACAAATTATAGGTGTGAATGCTAATTCCTATATTGGCAATTTCTCAATTATAGCTTGGACAGTACCTACAGTAATTCCATTATGCTTTTTAGCCGTATATTTGTTACCGAAGTATATTAGAAATGGATATACGACTATTCCGGAGTTTTTTGAAAACCGTTTTGATAGGCAGACACGTTTAATTATGTCTGGTCTTTTTTTAGTTTTCTATCTTTTTATTGTTATTCCAACAGCACTTTATACCGGAGCCATTGCATTTAATAAAATATTTAATTTGGAAGCGGCTTTTAATATTAGTTATGGAGAATCTATAGTTTATACCATAATTGCTATTGGGGTTGTCGGAGCAGCATATGCGATATTTGGTGGATTAAAAGCGGTGGCGGTTTCAGACACAATTAATGCTATTATTCTTGTTATTGGTGCTATTTTGGTTCCTATTTTTGCCTTGATTTATTTAGGAAATGGTAGTTTTACGGAAGGGGTGCATATTATTGGCACAACGCATGTAGAGAAGTTTAATGCAATAGGTAGTGCGACAGATGCCGTACCTTGGCCGACAATTTTTACTGGTATTATGCTAGTTCACTTCTTTTATTGGACAACCAATCAAGCAATCGTACAAAGAGCATTAGGGGCTAAAGATTTAAAAGCAGGGCAGAAAGGAATATTGATTGCAGCCTTATTTTTATTGCTATTACCGATAATTTTAAACTTACCAGGACTGCTTAGTTTCCATATTATTGGTGAGGGTTTGAATCCAATTGATTTATCTTATCCGGAATTAGTCAACCGAGTATTGCCAACTGTCTTACAAGGTTTCTTTGTTGCAGCATTATTCGGTGCTATTTTAAGTACATTTAATTCATTCTTAAATTCAGCAGCAACAATTTATTGTAAGGATTTATTGCCTTCAATTAGCAAAAAAACATTTAGTGATTCAGAATTGATTACATATGCGAAAAAAGTTTCAGCATTTATGGCGATTATTACCATTATTATTGGTCCATTATTAATGTTTGGCACAGATGGTATTTTCTTAATTACTAAACGTTTTGCTGGTTTTGTGAATATTCCTATTGTTGCTTTATTTGCAGTAGGATTATTTAATAAAACTGTTTCAGGCTTGGCAGCAAGAATTGCGTTGCTTCTTCATGTTATTTTATATTTCTTAATCGTATGGGTATTTAATGTAAAAATTAATTTCGTCTATGTGATGGCTGCACTATTTGTCTTTGATGTTGCTGTGATGTTGTTTTTAGGTATATTCTTAAGAAGAAAAACACCTTATCAAGATAATTCTGAAAATAAAAGTAATGTTGACCTAAGTAATTGGGAATATGTCAATGTTACTGTAGCATCACTCATTTTAGGATTGATTACCCTTTATGCACTATTATCTCCTATTGGACTCGCTTCTATGAATGGTAAACCATTATGGATTATTGGTGGATATTTGATTCTTCAAGTTGTCTTACTTATGGTAGTAGGAAAAAATAAACAGAAGGCTAAATATGCGTAATATAATTTATATTTTATTAGATCAAGTAAGAAAGGATATGCTAGGCCCTTATGGGCATAGCATTGTTAAAACGCCTAATATAGATAAATTGGCGAAAGAGGGAATTTGTTTTGATAATGCTTTTACGCCTGCATCTGTATGCGGACCGGCAAGAACTTCTTTATTCACAGGATTAATGCCTTCTTCTCATGGCATTATTAGAAATGGTGAAAAAGGTGGTCGCGGTGAAGTGGATGTTAATCAACCTAATATTACTCATCTCGAAGGGTACAATAGTTATGTGATTGGGAAATGGCATGTAGGCACAAAATCAGTACCTGCTGATTATGGCATTAAAGGGCATAATTTTGATGGTTATGGATACCCAGGTAGTCGAGTTTACAAAAATCTTGTTTTTGATCAGCCACCTACTCATTCTAATCGTTATCAATCATGGCTAATGGAAAAAGGATTTGATATTCCAGAAGTTAGTCGGGCCTATTTTGGTGATAATCCACATTTACGAGTTCAAGAATTATGTGGTTTATTATCGGGTTCTAAAGAACAAACTATTCCATATTTTCTGCTTGATGAAACAAAGCGTTATATTCAAGAGTCTTTGGATGAGGGAAAGCCATTCTTTACTTGGATAAATTTCTGGGGACCTCACACGCCTTGCATTGTTCCTGAACCCTATTATTCTATGTATGATCCAAAAGATGTGATATTGGATAAAAGTTTTTTTAAGCCGCTAGAAGGGAAGCCTGGGCATTATAGAACTATTTCTAAAATGTGGGGAATGTGGGAAGCAAGTGAAGCACATTGGAAAGAGGTCATCACAAAATTCTGGGGGTATATTACATTGATTGATGATGCAATAGGCGAACTGTTTAAATTTTTAGAAGAAAAAGGATTATATGAAGAAAGTTTTATTGTAATAACGGCAGACCATGGTGATGCAATGGGACATCATCGAATGATTGAGAAAGGGGAGTTTATGTTTGATAGTACTTATAATATTCCTTTAATTATTAAAGACCCATTGTCCGTTCGAATTAATCAACGAGATGATAATTTAGTCTACCTGCATGATTTAACTTCGACAGTATATGATGTTGCCAATCAACCTATACCTACCGAATTTGAAGGAGCCAGTTTATTACCCATAATACGACAACATAAAAATAATAATCGGAAAGGCCTATTAGCACAGTTAGCCGGACATTTTGTTTATTTTGAACAGCGAATGTGGCGACGTAAAGATTATAAATTAGTTTTTAATGCCAGCGATGTTTGTGAACTATATGATATCGTCAGAGATCCTGAGGAAATGGAAAATCTCTTTTATGACAAGCGTTATACTTCAGTGAAGAAAGAGATGCTGGAAGAAATGTGGCTTGAGATGAAAAAAATCAACGATCCACTAGAAAATTGGGTTTATCGCATTATTCAGGAAATTTAAGCTCTCTTTTAGTTATAGTTAGAAAAAACTGCACCATCGTGTGCAGTTTTTTATTATGCAATAGAACTATTGGATTAAAACCATTGTCAAAGCGTGGCAGATTTATTTAGATTAGGGAATTTTTATTTTATGCAGAAAATAGCATTGTCAATGCGATCGTCCACCTTAATGGCTTTGGTTGCACTCTATTTTACACTGATCTTAAATTATGCATTTTATGCAAAAGTGCTTTCAATCCATCCTTTTACCGGTGCGGCAGGGGATTACTTCTTATTAACTGTACCTTTCTTTGTCTTTTTTGTGTTGAATGCGGTATTTCAAATTTTGGCACTACCATTATTGCATAAAGTGCTTATACCAGCGTTGTTGATCATCAGTGCAGCGATTGGTTATAGCGAAGTTTTTCTAGATGTCTATTTTACAACCGATATGTTGGAAAATGTTTTGCAGACTAATTTTGCTGAAAGCTCCCGAATGATGACATTGCCTTATATTGCTTGGATTGTTGGTTTTGGTGTTGTGCCGGCATTATTATATTTATTTGTGAAAGTTGATTATCGTGTTTGGTATAAAGAAATTGCTTATCGCATTGGTTTAATTCTGCTTTCGGTGGTTGTGATTGTTGGTATTGCAAAAGTCTTCTATCAGGATTACGCAGGATTTGTGCGAAATAACAAGAGTGTGCCGGCATTAATTGTACCTTCTAATTTTATTAGTGCTGGTATTAATGAGATTAAACGAATTCGTGAAGCTAATATGCCGTATACACAATTAGGTTTGGATGCAGCACAGGAAAAACCGGATGACTATCGTCACTTTACGGTATTGGTTGTTGGTGAAACTACTCGAGCACAAAATTGGGGGTTAAATGGTTATCAACCACAAACTACACCATTGTTGGCAGCTCGAGGAAAACAGATAATTAATTTTAAAAATGTTTCCAGTTGTGGTACAGCGACCGCACTTTCAGTACCTTGTATGTTTTCGGGTATGGGAAGAGATGGTTATGATGCAGTTAAGGCATCTCATCAAGATAATATTTTGGATGTGTTGCAGCGTGCTGGTGTAGAAGTGATCTGGTTAGATAATGACAGCGGTTGTAAGGGAGTATGTGAACGTGTTCTGAATAAAGATATTACGGCAACCAATGATCCTCAGTATTGTAAGGATGGTGAATGTTTGGACAATATTTTATTATCGTATATTGATGATGTAATTAAAAAAACGCATAAAGACACAGTGCTAGTTTTGCATACAATTGGTAGTCACGGACCAACTTATTATGAGCGTTATTCCGAACAGTACCGCCGTTTTACACCGACTTGCGATACTAATGAAATTCAGAAGTGTAGCAATGAACAATTAGTGAATACTTATAATAATGGCATTTTATATATTGATCAGTTTTTAGATAATGTAATTAAGAAAATGGAATCTTATCCAGAACTGGAAGCTACTGTTTATTATTTATCAGATCACGGAGAATCATTAGGTGAAAATGGTGTTTATTTACACGGCACTCCTTATGCTATTGCACCAGAACAGCAAACCCGAATTCCAATGATAATGTGGTTCTCAGATCGCTTTAGACAGAATGAAAATATTGATTTCGATTGTTTAGAACGAAATGCTCAGCAACAATCTTATTCACACGATAATTTATACAGCACCTTATTTGGTTTAATGGATATGAACCCGAATACGTCGGTATATAAGAAAGAGTTGGATATTATTACACAGTGTAAAAAACAGTAACTTCAATAGATGGATGTGAATAATAGAGTAAGAGAAAACAGAGGGCGATACAAAGCCCTCTGTTTATTTTTTCTGATTGAAAATGAGTTAATTCTCGCTAAGAAAACCACCACTTTGATGTTTCCATAATTTAGCGTAAAGTCCATTTTGAGCCAATAACTCACTGTGAGTTCCCTGTTCAACAATATGACCTTTATCCAACACAATGAGACGATCCATTGCTGCAATCGTGGAAAGACGGTGTGCGATAGCAATAACGGTTTTATTTTCCATCATTTTATCTAAACTTTCTTGAATGGCGGCTTCAACTTCGGAATCCAATGCGCTAGTAGCTTCATCCAATAATAAAATTGGTGCATCTTTTAACATTACACGAGCGATGGCAATGCGTTGACGTTGCCCTCCGGAAAGCTTAACACCTCGTTCACCAACGTGAGCGTCATAACCGTGGCGACCTTGTGCATCACTTAAAGTTGGAATAAACCCAGCTGCTTCGGCACGTTCCGCCGCTGAGATCATTTCTTCTTCACTGGCATCAGGTCTTCCATAGATAATATTTTCACGCACGGAACGGTGTAATAATGAGGTGTCTTGTGTTACTAAACCGATCTGACTACGTAAACTTTCTTGGCGGACATTGCAAATATTCTGCCCATCAATAGTGATATTGCCTTGATCTGCTTCATAAAAACGTAATAACAAGTTTACGATAGTGGATTTACCAGCACCGGAACGACCAATTAAACCTACTTTTTCTCCCGGTTTAATGGTGAGATTAAAATCTGTTAGCAACGGTTTATCTGCTTCATAAGAGAAGTTAATGTGTTCAAATTTAATTTCTCCTTTATGTACGACTAGATCAGTCGCATTGATTTTATCAACTATCGTATGCGGTTTGGATAGTGTGTGCATACCGTCATTCACCGTACCGATGTTTTCAAAAAGACGAGCTGCTTCCCACATAATCCAACGAGAAAGATTGTTCACTCTCAATGCCATTGCGATAGCAGTAGCAATAGCACCGACCCCAGTGCTGCCTCTGCTCCATAGCCATAAACTTAAAAAACCAGTGCTGAGTGTTAATAGAATATTGGTTAAATAGGTGAGCGTTTCTAAAGAGGTTGCTAATCGCATTTGTGCGTGAACAGTTACCATAAATTCTTGCATTGAGCGTTTAGCATAACTAGCTTCTCGTAAACCGTGAGAAAAGAGTTTGACTGTAGTAATATTGGCGTAAGCATCAGTTATACGACCGGTCATTAAAGAACGGGCATCGGCTTGACGTTCTGCTGTGTATGCCAATTTTGGGATAAAAATTTTCAGAATTATGATAAACAGTACTAACCAGATAATAAATGGTAGTACAAACCAACCGTCCAATGCGATTAGTACTGCACCGGAAGTAATGAAATAGACGATAACATAGGTCATCACATCAGAAATCGTCAAAACCGTATCTCGTACAGCCAGTGCTGTTTGCATTACTTTCGCTGAAACACGTCCAGCAAATTCATCCTGATAAAAACCTAAACTTTGTCCTAGCATTAAACGGTGAAAATTCCAACGTAACCGCATTGGAAAAACGCCTTGTAAAGTTTGCAGATGGATATTGGCGGCAATGAATGACCAAAGAATACTGAACAGCATTAAAGCCGCCATTGCGATTAATTGCCACTGTTTTTGGTGCCATAATTGTTGTGGTGAATATTGTGATAACCAATCCACTAATACCCCCATAAACTGAAATAAAATGGCTTCCATTGCACCGATACCGATGACCATAATGGTGAGTAATAAAATCCAACCACGCATTCCTTCGGTACAGGACCAAATAAATTTAATTAATCCGTGTTTCGGTACTTCAGGCATTTCATCCGGATAAGGATTAAGCCGATGTTCAAACCAGCTATAAATACGATTTAATAACATAGTACGTTAATGATCCTCTTGTTTTTCTTGTCGTTTTATTTGATCCCAAATTAAATCCATTTCTGCTAAAGATACTTGTTCCAGTTGGCGACCAGAGTCAAGAATACGTTGTTCAACTTGACGGAAACGGCGTTCAAATTTCAAATTTGCTTTGCGTAAAGCCTCTTCTGGATTAAGTTTTAAATGTCTAGCAACATTGACGGTAGCAAAGAGTAGATCACCTATTTCCTCTTCTATTGCCTGAGAATTTTGAGGTTGTTTTAAGATCTCATCTCTAACTTCCTGTAACTCTTCTTCAACTTTTTGTATTGTTGGTTCCAATTCTGACCAATCAAAACCTATTTTTGCACAACGCTTTTGTAATTTAGCAGCACGTAGCAAAGAAGGGAGAGCTATCGGTACATTATCCAAAATGGAAAATTGAGCTTTTTGATAACGTTCCTGCTGTTTGATATTCTCCCAATTTTTCAGTACTTCCTCGCTATTATCTGCTTTTATTTCACCGAAAACGTGTGGATGACGTCGGATTATTTTATCGGTAATGCCATCAATCACATCATTGAGCGTAAATGTTCCCTCTTCTTGAGCTAATTGACTTACAAATACGACTTGCATCAATAAATCGCCAAGTTCTTCTTTTAATTCTTTGCGATCATCTTGATTAATAGCCTCGACAACCTCATATGCCTCTTCAAGGATGTGAGGAGGCATTGTTTGATAGGTTTGTTCTAGATCCCAAGGGCAACCTCCGGTCGGGTCGCGTAATTTAGCGATAATCTTGGCAAATTTTTCTAATTTTGTTGTCATTTAATACTCCATTTTAGAATTAATTTGTATTGAATTTTTAATAGCGTGATCAACCGCAAATTTTTCACTTAATTTTAATGTTAGTATAACATCATAGCTTATTCGATTAGCTGATTATAAATGGAGGAATCATTATGTATAAGCACGTTCTTGTCGCAGTAGACCTTTCTGAAGAAAGTAATGTTTTACTAGCTAAAGCTGTTCAAGTAGCTAAAAACAATGGAGCTAAACTTTCTATTATTCACGTAGATGTTAATTTTTCCGACCTCTATACCGGGTTAATCGATGTAAATATGTCTTCTATGCAAGATCGTATTTCCGATGAGACTCACGATGCCCTTGTTGAATTGGCAAAACAAGCAGGTTATCCGGTTACCGAAACATTATGTGGTAATGGCGATCTTGGTACAGTGTTGGCTGATGCCGTAAGCAAATATGATGTTGATATTCTTATTGTCGGACATCACCAGGATTTCTGGAGTAAATTAATGTCCTCAACTCGTCAAGTAATGAACAATATCAATGTTGATATGTTGGTTGTTCCTTTGAAAGATGACGAATAGTGAATTATAGCTTGAAAAAACCTCTGCGTCTGTTGATTGCAGAGGTTTTTTATCTTTTTGATAGTTAATAGTGTGGTGGAGGTGTTTCTTCTGTCTGAGTTGCGATATTGGATGGTTGCACATCTTTTAGTTTTTGTGCGAGATAGCGAAGCTGTAGTTGCATTTTATTAATGATGAATTGTTGTTCAACCAATGCTTGATTAAGTTGTTCAATGGTGTTTTCCTGAAAAGTGACTTTCGTTTCTAGTTCATTCATTCTTTCTATTAAATCATCAAATTGGTTCATTAATTGCCTCTTGAGTAACCTACTTTGTATTGTTGAATTGAATAGTTATGCCAAATTCTGAATAAAGTATAGGGAAAATTAATAATTTCGTTTAAATTTTAAATATATATTGTATATTTTCTTAAATCATTTTAATCTATTCAATAAAATTTTTATGGAAGTAAAAATCTATTATTTTCTTATGGAGAACAAATAATTATGCGATCTATTCAAAAACTTGCTTTTCTTTCTGGTTTTGTGTTGTTAGCAATAAGCAACCATAGTTTTGCAGAAGATTCTCAATTAAAAGATAAAAAGTTTATTGAACAATCTTCTTATGCTATAGGCGTATTTTTAGGTAAAAATATTCAACAATCTTTAGATGGGCAAAAATCTTTGATTGAATATGATAATAATAAAATTTTGGATGGTGTACGCGATACATTAATGGGAAAAACAACGCTTTCAGATGAAGTTCTACAAAAGCAGTTGCAAGAATTGGATGCGCAATTAACAAAAGCGACTCAGGTAGAGCTGGAAAAAGTTGCGAAAGAGAATGAAGAAAAAGGCAAAGTTTATCGCGAAAAATATGCGAAAGAAAAAGATGTAAAACAGACTAAAAGTGGCATTCTTTATCGTATAGAAAAAATGGGTGAAGGTGCTTCACCGACAGAAAATGATACGGTAAAAGTGAATTATCGTGGAAAATTGATTGACGGTACTGAATTTGATAGTTCATATAAACGTAACCAGCCGATTGAGTTTCAATTGGGACAGCTTATTCCAGGTTGGGTTGAAGGAATTGGTTTAATCAAAAAAGGCGGTAAAATTCAATTGGTATTGCCACCGAATTTAGCTTATGGTGATCAGCAAACCGGTCAGATTCCACCAAATTCAACATTGATTTTTGATATTGAATTATTAGATGTGAAATCAAATAGTAAGTAATTTTAGTGATTAAAAACAAAATAAATAAGAAACGGACAGTAATGTCCGTTCTTAGTTTAAGAATCAGCGATCAGAAGTATTAATGTACAGAATGGAAGGCAATAGCAATGAATTTAGATGATGATATTTTTTTACAGGAACAACAGCCATTTAGTAAAGAAGATCATAATATTATTCAATCTTATATTCCTGTAGTGGAAGGCATTGCGGCATTAATCGGCGGACATTGTGAGATAGTGCTTCACTCTTTAGAGAATTTGAAACATTCGGCCATTTGTATCGCTAATGGACACAATACTAATCGTAAAGTTGGTTCTCCGTTAACTGATTTGGCACTGCGATCATTACATCAAATGAAAACGGATAGTGTCTCTAAACCTTATTTTACGCGAGCTAAAACTAATGGTTTGATGAAATCAATTAGTATTGCTATTCGAAACCCTCAGCAACGTATTATCGGTTTATTGTGTATTAATATTAATTTGAGTGTGCCGGTGGCGGAATTTGTGCAAGGATTTATCCCGACACACGAACAGGAAGAAAGTTCTTCGGAAGTTAATTTTGCTTCATCAGTGGAAGAGTTAGTAGCGCAAACGGTTGAACAGACAATTGAAGATGTTACTAATGATCGTAATGTGTCGAACAATAATAAAAATAAACAGATCGTTCATTCATTATTTGAGAAAGGGATTTTTGATATAAAAGACGCTATTAATCAGGTGGCGGAAAGGTTAGAAATTTCTCGCCATACAGTTTATTTATACATTCGTCAGATTAAGCAGGATGAATTAAAATAATGCGTTATCTACTCTCTGTTACACAACCAGTTTATGGTTCACAAGCAAGTTATCTTGCCTATCAGTTTGCACAAGCATTACTTAATGCTGGACATATTATTGATCAGGTTTTTTTTTCTCAATCGGGAGTAACAAATGGTAATTTGTTTGTTTACCCAGCTAATGACGAAATAAATTTAGTCAAGCAGTGGCAACAGTTATCAAACAAATATCAATTTGCTTTAAATGTATGTATTGCGGCATCACAACGGCGAGGTGTTGTTAATGAAGCCTGTTCGTCAGATGGAAAGCAAAATAATTTAGCAGAAGGATTTGTTTTTACTGGATTGGGGGAATTTAGCCAAGCAGTTTTAACAGTTGATCGAGTTATTACTTTTTAAAAAAATTAACATATGAAAGTTGCATTTATTTTTACCCATCCTCCTTATGGAAGCAGTAAAGTAAGAGAAGGTCTTGATGCTCTATTGGCAATGTCTGCTTATTGTGATGAAAAAGAAATCGGAGTGTTTTTTTGGCGTGATGGCATATTATCTTTATTAAAACAGCAACAAGCGGATGCTATTTTACAAAAAGACACGGCAGCAATGAGTAAATTATTAATGTTATATGAAATTGAACAATGCTTTGTCTGTGAAGAAGATTTGCAACATTATCAATGTTCAAAAGAAGCGTTATCTTTACCTGTTGTCGTATTAGATAATGAAAATTTTTTTAAACGACTGTATCAAGCAGAAAAAATTTTAACATTTTAAGGAATGCTATGCTTTATACCTTTGCCAATCGTGAATATGATATTCAATGGTTACAGCAAATTTTCCAACAATTAACCCCATGTGATGTGATTTTATTATGGCAGGATGGCGTATTGTTACCATTGAAGTATCCAATATTATTTAATCAATTAACACAGTATTTCTTATTGGAAAATGATGTAATGGCGCGAGGTATTTCCTCTGTTTTGAGTAAAATAGCTACAAATGCAAAATGTATCGATTTATCTCAAACTGTGCAGATCACTGAGGATTATTACCCTCAAATTAATCTCTAAATTCTAATTGTACAAAATCTTGACATAGTTATCGTTAAAGAATAGAATTCATCGTCCATTCTTCTATGGAATGGGGTTAATTTAACATTCAATAGTGAATAATTTTATTTAAACTGGAGCTTTTTAATGGCAACTATCAACCAATTAGTACGCAAACCGCGTGTGAAAAAGGTTGTAAAAAGCAACGTTCCTGCATTAGAGGCTTGCCCGCAGAAACGTGGCGTGTGTACTCGTGTGTACACAACTACACCTAAAAAACCGAATTCAGCATTACGTAAAGTATGCCGTATTCGTTTAACTAATGGTTATGAAGTAACTTCCTACATTGGTGGTGAAGGTCATAACTTACAAGAACACTCCGTTGTATTAATTCGTGGCGGTCGTGTTAAAGACTTACCAGGTGTGCGTTACCACACCGTACGCGGTGCATTAGACTGTGCAGGCGTAAAAGATCGTAAACAAGGTCGTTCTAAATACGGCGTGAAACGCCCTAAAGCTTAATGGTTCTCCGTTAAGTAAGGCCAAACGTTTAATTTAGAACATAGATAGCATACAAGACTCCAGAAATAGAGTTTTGGATAACCTGAAGATTTAATATACGGAGAAAAAACCATGCCACGTCGTCGTGTGATTGGTCAACGCAAGATTCTTCCAGATCCAAAGTTCGGATCAGAATTACTTGCAAAATTTATTAATGTTTTAATGGTAGATGGTAAAAAATCTATCGCTGAAAAAATTGTTTATACTGCTCTAGATACATTAGCACAAAGAACTGGTAAAGAACATTTAGAAGCGTTTGAAGCAGCATTGGAAAATGTTCGTCCTACTGTAGAGGTTAAATCTCGCCGTGTTGGTGGTTCTACTTATCAGGTACCAGTAGAAGTTCGTCCGGTTCGTCGTAATGCATTAGGTATGCGTTGGATTGTAGAAGCAGCTCGTAAACGTGGTGACAAATCTATGGCATTACGTCTTGCTAACGAGTTGTCAGATGCAGTTGAAAATAAAGGCGCTGCAGTGAAGAAACGTGAAGACGTTCATCGAATGGCAGAAGCCAATAAAGCATTTGCACATTACCGTTGGTAATTTCATTTATTATGCGGCAAGCCTTGTTAAGGCTTGCTGGTTTAACTTTTTTTAAGCCTAGCGAGAGGAAATAATCGTGGCACGTACTACTCCTATTGAGCGCTATCGTAATATCGGTATTAGTGCTCACATCGACGCAGGTAAAACAACTACCACAGAACGTATTCTTTTCTATACCGGTGTAAGTCATAAGATCGGTGAGGTGCACGATGGTGCGGCTACCATGGACTGGATGGAGCAAGAACAAGAACGTGGTATTACAATTACTTCTGCGGCAACAACTTGCTTCTGGCAAGGTATGTCAAAACAATTCCCACAACACCGTATCAATATTATCGATACTCCGGGACACGTCGACTTTACTATCGAAGTAGAACGTTCAATGCGTGTTCTTGACGGTGCGGTAATGGTTTACTGTGCGGTAGGTGGTGTTCAACCTCAATCAGAAACCGTATGGCGTCAAGCAAATAAGTACGGCGTTCCTCGTATTGCGTTCGTAAATAAAATGGACCGTACAGGTGCAAACTTCTTACGTGTTGTTGAACAAATCAAAACCCGTTTAGGTGGAACTGCTGTGCCAATCCAATTACCAATTGGTGCGGAAGATAACTTTAAAGGTGTTATTGACCTTCTTAAAATGAAAGCGATCAACTGGAATGAAGCTGATCAGGGTATGACTTTCACCTATGAAGATATTCCAGCTGATTTAAAAGACTTAGCGGATGAATGGCACCAAAACTTGATTGAATCAGCAGCAGAAGCTTCTGAAGAATTAATGGAAAAATACCTTGGCGGTGAAGAACTAACTGAAGAAGAAGTTAGAGCAGCATTACGTCAACGTGTATTAGCGAATGAAATCATTCTTATCACTTGCGGTTCTGCATTTAAGAACAAAGGTGTACAAGCAATGTTGGATGCTGTTATTGATTATTTACCAGCTCCTACTGATGTACCAGCAATTAAAGGTATTAATCTTGATGATACCGAAGGTGAGCGTCATGCGAGTGATGATGAACCATTCTCAGCACTAGCATTTAAGATTGCAACAGATCCATTTGTAGGTAACTTAACATTCTTCCGTGTTTACTCAGGTGTAGTAAATTCAGGCGATACTGTGATGAACTCAGTAAAACAAAAGCGTGAACGTTTTGGTCGTATTGTTCAAATGCACGCTAATAAACGTGAAGAAATCAAAGAAGTCCGTGCAGGTGATATTGCAGCCGCAATTGGTCTGAAGGAAGTTACAACTGGTGATACATTATGTGATCCAGATAATCCGATTATCCTTGAACGTATGGAATTCCCAGAGCCAGTTATTTCTGTTGCAGTAGAACCAAAAACTAAAGCTGACCAAGAGAAAATGGGCTTGGCATTAGGTCGTTTAGCACAAGAAGACCCATCATTCCGTGTTCATACAGATGAAGAATCGGGTCAAACTATTATTTCCGGTATGGGTGAATTACACTTGGATATTATTGTTGACCGTATGCGTCGTGAATTCAAAGTGGAAGCAAATATCGGTAAACCACAAGTTGCTTATCGTGAAACCATTCGTACTCGTGTCAACGATGTTGAAGGTAAACACGCAAAACAATCTGGTGGTCGCGGTCAATATGGTCATGTTGTTATCGACTTGTATCCATTGGATCCAGAAGGGCCAGGATACGAATTTGTTAACGAAATCAAAGGTGGTGTTATTCCTGGTGAATATATTCCAGCTGTTGATAAAGGTATTCAGGAACAACTTAAAGCTGGTCCGTTAGCAGGATATCCAGTAGTTGATATCGGTGTTCGCTTACATTTCGGTTCTTACCATGATGTGGACTCATCAGAATTGGCATTTAAATTAGCAGCATCAATTGCGTTTAAAGCAGCGTTTGCTAAAGCAAATCCAGTATTACTTGAGCCAATTATGAAAGTAGAAGTAGAAACTCCTGCGGAATATGTAGGGGATGTTATTGGTGACTTAAGCCGTCGCCGTGCTCTTGTAAATGGTCAAGAAAGTAATGAATTTGTTACTAAGATTAATGCAGAAGTACCATTATCAGAAATGTTTGGTTATGCAACAGATCTTCGTTCACAAACTCAAGGTCGTGCTTCTTACTCAATGGAACCATTGAAATATGCTGAAGCACCAGCTAGCGTAGCAACTGCAGTAATTGAAGCTCGCAAAGCAAAATAATTGTAACAACTGCAACCTATTAATGGGTTGCAGATTTTAATTTAAAAAGGAAATTATCGTGTCTAAAGAAAAATTTGAACGTACAAAACCGCACGTAAACGTGGGTACAATCGGCCACGTTGACCATGGTAAAACAACTTTAACCGCAGCCATCACAACCGTATTAGCAAAACACTACGGTGGTGCAGCTCGTGCATTTGACCAAATCGATAATGCGCCAGAAGAAAAAGCGCGTGGTATCACCATCAACACCTCACACGTTGAATACGATACTCCAACTCGTCACTATGCACACGTTGACTGTCCGGGACACGCCGACTATGTAAAAAATATGATTACCGGTGCGGCGCAAATGGACGGAGCGATTCTAGTAGTAGCAGCGACAGACGGTCCAATGCCACAAACTCGTGAACACATCTTATTAGGACGCCAAGTAGGTGTACCATACATCATCGTATTCTTAAACAAATGCGATATGGTAGATGACGAAGAGTTATTAGAATTAGTAGAAATGGAAGTTCGTGAACTTCTATCACAATATGATTTCCCAGGTGATGATACTCCAATCGTACGTGGTTCAGCATTAAAAGCCTTAGAAGGTGATGCCGCGTGGGAAGAAAAAATTCTTGAATTAGCAAACTACTTGGATACATACATTCCTGAACCGGAACGTGCAGTAGACCAACCGTTCTTGTTACCAATTGAAGACGTATTCTCAATTTCAGGTCGTGGTACTGTAGTAACAGGACGTGTAGAACGCGGTGTTATTCGTACAGGTGAAGAAGTAGAAATCGTAGGTATCAAAGAAACTACGAAAACGACTGTAACTGGTGTAGAAATGTTCCGTAAATTACTTGACGAAGGTCGTGCAGGTGAAAACATCGGTGCATTATTACGTGGTACAAAACGTGAAGAAATCGAACGTGGTCAAGTATTAGCAAAACCGGGTTCAATCACTCCACACACAGATTTTGAATCAGAAGTTTACGTATTATCAAAAGAAGAAGGTGGACGTCACACACCATTCTTCAAAGGTTATCGTCCACAGTTCTATTTCCGTACAACTGACGTAACTGGAACAATCGAGTTACCGGAAGGCGTAGAAATGGTAATGCCAGGAGATAACGTGAAGATGACAGTAAGCTTAATCCACCCGATTGCGATGGATCAAGGTTTACGTTTTGCGATCCGTGAAGGTGGCCGTACAGTAGGTGCCGGCGTGGTAGCGAAAATCATCAAATAATTAGATTTGACAATAGAGAGTAATTTGAAACCCGTCTTCTAGGCGGGTTTTTTTATTAAGAAAATTAAGGATATAACGCCATATTATATTGGTTTATTTTGTTTTAGAATTGCATACTATTTAGGTTATATTACTTATTAAGATAACAATTTTTATCAATTATAAAGTTAAATTAATAGAATTACTGATGAAATTAAATCAACAACAGCAACAGGCCGTAACAACTATTGACACTCCTTGTCTTGTTCTTGCTGGGGCAGGTTCAGGGAAAACACGAGTTATCATTAATAAAATTGCTTATTTGATAGAACATTGTAACTATTCCCCCACTAAAATTGCTGCGGTTACTTTTACTAATAAGGCAGCACGAGAAATGAAAGAGCGTGTGGCGCATTCTATTGGTATGAAAAAGAGTAAAGGATTAACGGTTTGTACGTTTCATACATTAGGCTTTGATTTTGTCAAAAAAGAACATCAGGCTTTATCTTTTAAGTCAAGCATTACTTTATTTGATGAACACGATCAGTTGGCACTACTAAAAGAGTTGACCAAAATTTCCTTGCAAGCGGATAAAGACAAATTAAATCAATTAGTTAATTATATTTCTTTATGTAAGAATAATTTGATCTTGCCGAATGAGGCGATGAAATTAGCTAAAAATGAAGTTGAACATCTATTTGCATCATATTATCAGCAATATATGGCGCAAATGCAGGCTTTGAATGCAGTAGATTTTGATGATTTGATTATGTTACCAACGTTGGTGTTGCGTACTAATGATACTATTAGAGAAAAATGGCAAGAAAAGATTCAATATTTATTAGTTGATGAGTATCAGGATACTAATACTAGCCAGTATGAATTGATCAAATTGCTTGTTGGTAAAGCGGCAAAATTTACAGTGGTTGGTGATGATGATCAATCTATTTATTCTTGGAGAGGCGCTAATCCGGAAAATATTGTTCGTTTGAGGGACGATTTTCCGATATTGTCAGTGATTAAATTAGAACAAAATTATCGTTCTACACAACGTATTTTACATTGTGCCAATATATTAATTGATAATAATGATCATATTTTTTCTAAGCGATTGTTTTCTAATTTAGGAACTGGGAATTTATTGCAAGTTATTGAAGCGCAAAATGAAGAACACGAGGCAGAACGTGTTGTGGCGGAGTTGATGTCTCACCGGTTTTTAAATAAAACAGCTTACCGAAATTATGCAATTTTATATAGAGGGAATCATCAATCACGTTTGTTAGAAAAAACCTTAATGCAAAATAGAATTCCTTATAAAATTTCAGGAGGGACATCTTTTTTTTCTCGTGTTGAAATTAAGGATATTATGGCGTATTTGCGGCTGTTGGTAAATCAAGATGATGATGCGGCCTTTATTCGTATTATCAATACGCCAAGACGAGAAATTGGATCAGCAACCTTAGAAAAATTAGGATTGTTAGCAAAAGAGAAACATTGTTCGTTATTTGAAGCAATTTTTGATTTTGAGTTATTGCAACGAGTAACAGCAAAAGCTTATACAGCATTGCAAGATTTTGCGGAATGGGTGGTCAAGGCTTCAGATGAAGTAGTGAGAGGAGAGGCGCAAGAAGCAATTAAAGCAATGTTCTCCCATATTCAATATGAAAATTATCTTTATGAACAGGCTTCAAATCCCAAAGTTGCAGAGATACAAACTAAAAATGTAGCAACTTTATTGCAATGGGTTGATAGTATGCTGCAAGGAGATGAATTTAACGAGCCACTAACTTTATCACAGGCAGTATTACGTTTAACCCTACGTGATATGATGGAGCGTAGCGAGAATGAGGAAGAAGGGGATCAAGTACAATTGATGACATTACACGCTTCTAAAGGTTTAGAGTTTCCTTATGTCTATTTAATTGGAATGGAAGAAGGGATCTTACCTCATCAAAATTCAATTGATGATGATAATATTGAAGAAGAACGTCGTCTCGCTTATGTTGGAATTACTCGAGCGCAAAAAGAGTTAACCTTTTCTTGTTGTAAAAGACGCAAACAGATGGGAGAGCTAGTAAAAATGGAGCCTAGCCGATTTTTATTAGAGTTACCACAAGATTATTTGCAATGGGAAAGAGATAAAGCACCATTAACAGAAGTTGAGAAAAAACAAAAGCAACAGGTAGGTTTTGCACGATTGAAAGCTTTGTTAGAGGATTAAATATAGGTATTGGGTTGGTTATAAATTAGATATTTTGATGATAATCTACGCAACCAATCCTAAAATAGAGCTCATTTGAAAAAAAGCGTTGACTTATTTTTTAAAATCCATATTATAGCGACTCAACCGAATGAGGTGAGATGGCCGAGAGGCTGAAGGCGCACCCCTGCTAAGGGTGTATAGGGGAAACTCTATCGAGGGTTCGAATCCCTCTCTCACCGCCATTTATTCGACGCATCCGTAGCTCAGCTGGATAGAGTACTCGGCTACGAACCGAGCGGTCAGAGGTTCGAATCCTCTCGGATGCGCCATTTACTCGCTACTCTAGAGTAATTAAAGAATGAGTGTTATAATCGGCAAATCAAAAATTATCTGCGCACCCGTAGCTCAGCTGGATAGAGTACTCGGCTACGAACCGAGCGGTCAAAGGTTCGAATCCTTTCGGGTGCGCCATTTCATTTCTTAATTTCAAATGTTTCATATCATTTCTAATTGAAAAATTTTTCTTCATAGCAGTTTCTTTTAATTCAAAAATGCCTTTATCCAAAGAACTATTTATTTTTAATTTTTTATTGACATTAATTCCTATTTACAATAAGTTATCCAAAAATATGCAATTTATTCTCATTTATATTTTAAGGGGTAATTTATGTTCCAATTGAAAAAATTAGTGCTTGCTACATTGATTTCATCAACCGTTTTATTTTCTCAAGCAGCTGTTGCAGCGCCAGTGGATTTATCACAAGAAACTAAGCAATATCAGACATTTGTCATAGAACAAATTGATGAATTGGTTAAAGGTACAGAGCAATTTGTAGCTGCTTTAAAAACAGGTAAGGTTGAAGAGGCGAAAAAACTGTATCCATTAGTCAGAATGTATTACGAGCGTTCAGAACCTATCGCTGAAAGTTTTGGTGATTTAGATCCACGCATTGATGCACGTGAAGCAGATTTGGAAGAAAATCAAATTTGGAGTGGTTTCCATAAAATTGAAAAGATTTTATGGACAGAAAATACCACTAAAGGAACAGAACAAATTGCCGATCAATTATTAAATGATGTAAAAGAGTTGCGTGCTAAAGTGCCGACTGTAGAAGTTACCGGCGATTTAATGGTTCAAGGTGCAGTTGATTTATTAAATGAGGTCTCTACCAGCAAGATTACTGGCGAAGAAGAAATTTTCTCACATACCGATCTTTATGATTTTAAAGCTAATGTTGAAGGTGCAGAAAAAATTTATCAAATTTTGAGAGCAAAATTAGCTCAGAAGGATGAAAAGCGGGTAAAAGAGTTGGATAAACAGTTTGCGAATGTAAATGCCTTATTAGATAAATACAGAGTTGGTGAAAATGGCTATAAAGCCTATACTGAGTTGTCTAAACAGGATACGCGTGAATTAGCTGAAGCTGTAAATAAACTTGGCGAACCGCTTGCACATATGGGTGTCATTCTTGATGAAAGTAATTAATTTTAACTAATTTTTTTCTTAACCACTGCGTTAATCTGCAGTGGTTTTTCCTTTTTGAAGGGGGGAGCAAATGAAAAGCAATGATTTAACAGTACAACGACCAACAAATAATCTACGTCGTCAATTTTTAAAAAGATCAGGTTTAATGCTTGGTGGCAGTTTAATCGGTTCGGGATTAAGTATGAGTGTAGCAGCAGATGATAATCATTCTGTCGCTGAAAAACACTGTCTTTCCGATATTACTTACCCATTTTATGGAGAACACCAACAAGGAATTATTACCCCACAACAGACTTATGTCTATTTTTTGGTGTTGGATTTAGCAACGGAAAGTCTTGATGAAGTAAGAGAAGTATTCAAAACTTGGACAGCCTATTCCGCACGTCTAACGCAAGGCAAAAATGTAAAAGAATATGCTAAAAATCATTTTGTACCGCCGGCGGATACCGGAGAAGCGGATGATCTTTCTGCGTATGGTTTGACGATCACTTTCGGAGTTTCTCCGTCATTTTTGCAGAAGTTAGGCTTGCAGGATAAAGCGCCGAAAGAGCTGAAAGATCTGCCGTTATTTCCACGCGATCAGTTGAAAGAAGAGTTTAGTGGCGGTGATATTTGTATTCAATCTTGTGCCAATGATGCACAAGTGGCTTTTCACGCTGTGCGTCAATTAGTCAGAGTGGCTCGCTCTAATGTAACGATGAAATGGAGTCAAGCAGGTTTTATTTCGGCGGACAAACCAATCGATACCCCTCGTAACTTGTTTGGTTTTAAAGATGGTACGGCTAATGCTAATACCGTTAAAGATCTTGATGGGCAAGTATGGGTAGATCAACCCGATTGGCTGAAAGGCGGTAGTTATTTGATAGTGCGTAAAATAGTGATGCATTTGGAAACTTGGGATAGAACCAGTTATAAAGAACAAGAACGCACTTTTGGTCGTCACCGTATTTCAGGTGCGCCGATTGGCGAAAAAGAGGAATTTGCACCATTGGATCTGGATAAACTTAATCATCACGGTAAACCAATGATTCCGGACGATTCACATTCTGCATTGGCACATAAAACCGGAAAACAGATGTTACGTCGAGCTTATTCTTATTCAGATGGCATTAATCCTCGCACCGGACAGTTTGACAGTGGCTTGCTTTTTATTTGCTATCAAAAAGATCCGGAACAGTTCATTACTATCCAAAATGCATTAGGTAATGTTGATCGTTTGAATGAATATATTACCCATATCGGTAGTGGGCTATTTGCTTGTTTTGGTGGCGTGAAAGAAGGTGAATTTATTGGGCAAGCATTGTTAGGAGCTTAAATAAAATGAAAATAAGAGGAGTCATAAAATATCTGTGGCTGTTTTTTAGTTTAATTTTTTTCAGCTCTCTACCGGCAACAGCTGAACAAAAGATAAATCTTAGCCCGTTATTTATCCAGCTTTCTGATGCAATGAGTGCAGTGAAAGAAAATAATACATTGCAAGCAAAGCAAGATTTAAATGCGATTCAAGAGCAATTTATTGCGATTGAACAACATAACTCTTCAGCAGGCAAAAATGTATTGTTGAGTCTGTCTGATGCATTGAATAACACCGATATTGAGCATTTAAATCAGCTTTCAGTCGCCTTATTAGCATTTGATAAAGAGCAACATCCTTTAGATATTGCTCAACAAAAGCAACGCTTTAAAAAACGGATTGTGCCAGCATTTGAACATTGGCAACAAGTGGTAGCAGAAAATAAATTGTCACCGGATATTGAACAGCTAAAACAACAGTATCGCCTATTTAATAGCATTTGGACTAAAAATGAGCGTTTAGTGCGTGATGTTGATATGGCGTATTACGGAAAAATTGAAACAGCGTTGGCACTCTTACGAGTGGCGATAGAAACTGAACCGTTGGATTATCAACGGATTGAAAGTAATACTGCAAAAATTGAGGTTCAATTTGATGATTTTGTCAGTGGCAAAAAAGCGCAAGCAGTTACCACCAACTATCAATTAAATGATGGCATCAATCTGTTACGAGAAGGATTACAAGCGTTTGAACAGCAGGATAATGCAACAGCGCAAGAAAAACTGACAACTTTTATTGAGATTTGGCCAAGTATTGAGGGAGATGTTAGCACCAGAAATGGTTCGTTATATAGTAAGGTAGAGAGCCAAGTGCCAGTGATTTTGGCTAAAGGTAGTGAGGCTAAATATCAAACGGAGTTAAAGCAGATTATTACGCAACTGGCTGAAATTAATCCTTCTGCTGGTTACAGTGCTATAGATGCAATGCTGATTTTATTACGTGAAGGTTTGGAAGCACTATTGGTGGTAATGGCATTAGTAAGTGCGTTACGTGTTGCCAATCGTCCTCAAGGTTATAAATGGGTTTGGAGTGGTGTGATAAGCGGTTTAGTGCTTAGCCTAGTGGCGGCTTTTGCCTTACACCGACTATTCCCAAGTGCCAGCTCGGGAACAAACCGAGAAATTATTGAAGGGGCAGTCGGTATTGTTGCTGTTTTGATGATTTTAACTATCGGTGCGTGGCTACATAACAAATCATCGTTAAATGCGTGGCAGGCATATATTAAAAAACATATGAACAAAGCACTGACGACAGGCAGTTTTATCTCGTTATTTGCATTGAGTTTTCTGTCAGTATTCAGAGAAGGTGCGGAAACCATTTTGTTCTATGTCGGTATTTTGCCGAATATCAGCACAGAATCTTTTGCCCTTGGAGTTGGTATGGCGGTGATTTTATTGGCGATATTGGCGGTGGTGATTTTAAAAAGTTCAGTTAAATTGCCTGTGCCGACAATGTTCAAGATTTTAACTTGGGTATTGTATATTTTAGGTTTCAAGATTCTGGGTGTCAGCGTTCATGCGTTACAACTTACAGCGGTTTTACCGACAACGATTATTGATATCTTACCAAATATTGAATGGCTAGGATTTTATGCCACATCACAAACTATCATTGCACAATTAGTTTATATCGTATTGATTTTATTGTTGCAAAGATGGTTAAAACGACAGAATGTTTGATCCGTTTTTAAATAATGTCAGGGGAAGATTGTAATGATTTTCCCCTTTTCTTTTTTAGAATCATTGAATTTCAGCTACAATGCGAATTAAAAAATTGTGGGATAAGTGGGATAAGAAAATGTTTACCGTCTATTACGCCAATCAGCTTGAAAATCAAAAACATCTGTTAGTTCGATTATTGGAAGTGCAACCATTACAGGATCCATTTGCCGAAAATGTGATTTTGGTGCAAAGCCCTGGAATGGCGCAATGGTTACAACTTCAGTTAGCAGAACATTTTTCTATCGCAGCTAATTTTGCTTTTCCAATGCCGTCATCATTTATTTGGAAATTGTATAAACAGAATATTGCAGAGATCAATGAACAAAACCCATTTAATAAATCGGCTATGGTTTGGCGTTTGATGCGTATTATTCCGTCATTATTGCATTTACCGGCGTTTTCGCGGTTGAATGATTATTTAGGCAGCGCGCCTGAGCAAAACAAATTGTTTCATTTAGCGGAAAAAATTGCCGATCTTTTTGACCAATATTTGGTTTATCGTCCGGAGTGGATCAATCAATGGCAAACAGCAGATTGGCAACAGATGACGACAAGTTTTGTTCAACAATTATCGCCTCGCTTTAAGCCTATTGCGGATAATATTATGAATGATATCAGTTGGCAGGTGCTGTTATGGCAGGCATTGGTGGCGGATATTCAACAGCATTATCCTGAACAGCAGATATGGCATCGAGCCAATCTATATCAAACTTTTTTGGAGCAATTACAGCAAGGATATTGTCCGAAAAATTTGCCAACACGTATTATTGTGTTTGGTATTTCAGCAATGCCACCAATGTTTTTGTCCATTTTGTCTGCATTGAGTCAACATATTGATGTCCATCTCTTTTTTAATAGCCCAAGTCGTTATTATTGGGGAGATTTGATTGATCACTGTTATCTAGAAAAATTAAGGCAAAAAATTCAATTAGATAGCAAAGAAATTCAAACACCTTATGATGAAACGTTAGCCGTAGGAAATCCATTATTAGCGTCATGGGGTAAATTGGGACGGGATTTTCTTTATCAATTAACGCAGTTGGAACCAAATGATATTGAGGTGTATAACGCACCTGAAGGTGGACTACTGTTGCAACAGCTACAACGACAAATTCTAGATTTAACGTCAACAGAATCTACCAAATTGCAGTATCAAGAGGGCGATAATTCAATAACACTGCACGTGTGCCATAGCCCAATGCGTGAAGTGGAAGTGCTACGTGATAATCTGCTGGCAATGTTTGAGCAAGATCCGACATTGACACCAAAAGATATTGTGGTGATGGTAGCGGACATTGATCGCTATACACCTTATATTCAGGCGGTTTTTTCGCAATATCAAGAAGAAGATAAACGTTATATCCCGTTTTCTATTTCGGATAGAAAGGTGACGGAAAGTGATGTGTTGATAGCAACTTTCTTACAACTGTTTACACTAAAAGAATCGCGTTTTTCCAGCGATATTGTGCTCTCGATATTAGATGTGCCGGCAATTCGTCAACGTTTTGAGATAGATTTGAATGAATTGCAGACTATTCGAGATTGGGTAGTGCAATCCGGTATTCGTTTTGGTTTGGACAAGTATGATCAGGAGCCGGTACCGAATTATAATGCTTGGCAAAATGGTATTGAGAGAATGTTATTGGGTTATGCGTTTAAGAGTGAATCCGGTATTTGGCAAGATGCTATCGGCTTTGATTATAGTGAGGGATTACAAGGAAAATTAGCTGGGAAGTTGGCTCATTTCTTTCAAGCTTTACAACAGTGGCAACAAAAAGTAAGCAATAATTTAATGGCAGAGGAGTGGCGAACGGAGATTATTCAATTAATAGATACTTTATTTGACACTACTGAACAGCCAATGGTTATTGCATTGTTGAAGCAAACTGTTCATCAAGTGATTGATATTATTAATGAAACAGATTATCCACAGACTATTGAAGCGGAAATTATTGGTGAATTATTACAACAAAAACTCAATGAACAGGATAACAGTCTGCATTTCCTTTTAGGCAAACTGAATTTTTGTACTTTATTACCAATGCGAGCTATTCCGTTTAAGGTGATTTGCTTGTTAGGAATGAATGATGTTGATTTTCCACGACAATTGCCAAGCAACAGCTTTGATCTTATGCAGTATCAAACACAAAAAGGGGATCGTTCACGGCGAGAAGATGATTGTTATCTCTTTTTGGAAGCGCTATTGTCAGCACGGCAAAAACTCTATATCAGTTATGTTGGTTACTCAATTGTGGATAATACAGAATATGAACCCTCTGTGTTAGTTAATCAGTTATGGGATTATATTGCTGATCATTTATCACATTCGGATGATCTGGCTAACTTACGATTTAGCTATCCAATGACGGTATTCAGTGAGAATAATTTTCTAGTACCTCACTTTTCCTATGCGCAAGAATGGCTACCAATAGCACGATCACAGCAGCAAAGACAGCATCAAATGATAGAGTTTGATCAGATGTTATCACAAAAAGAGAACAGTAGTCATCAAATCACAATTGAGATCGATGAATTGCAACAATTTGTTATTGCGCCAATTAAATATTTTTTTGAACAACGCTTGGGGGTTTATCTAAATGAAAATGAACAAGAGCGAGTTGAAAGTGAAGTGTTTGAATTGACACCACTTATGCAATATCAATTGAAACAACGTTTATTCCAAAACGAACCACAAAATGGAACATTAGAATTTGAAAAAGCAAAACGAGAGGGAATATTACCACGAGCAGAATTTGCTTTTTTGCAACAAGCGGAATTAGAAGAAAGCTGTCGTCTATTGTGGCAGGAAACGGAACAGTATCGCCAACAACCAGCAGATTCTGTAATGGTAGATTTAACGTTTGAGCTTGATGAGCAAGAGGTTAGATTGCAAGGTCAGATTGACAATAATTACCAGCAGCAATATGTCGATTGGCGTATTGGTAAAATTCGTGATCAGGATGTTCTCAAATTTTGGCTAAATCACCTTATTTTATCAGCGATGGAGCAGGCAACAGGCAGTCGATTTATCGGCATAAATAAAGGCAATATAGAGACCGTAACATTTTCTGCCATAGATCAAAACAGGGCAATGGCACAAGTTGCGATTTATTTACAGGATTTCTTGCAGGCACAACAGCGAATCTGTATTTTGCCGACAACTAATTTCCAGCAATATCAAAAGTTGTTTACAGAGGAAAACAGTGGAGAAGAACAGTTATATCGCCAATTAATGAAACAGCAGAGCGGCAATGAGTTTGATAAATCTCAACCATATTGGCATCGGTTATTGGTTCAGACTAAAAATTTGGATTATACAGCCATTAAGCAACGTTTTACTGATTGGTTTGCACAAATGTTGGAACAACTTGAAGATAATGCAACATCATAGCAAGTTGTGGCTGTAAAATGACGCATAAAAAAGCACCGCGATGATTGCTCATGGCGGTGTCTTTTTATGCAAAAAATTGATTAAGCAACAATAATACGTTTCATATCTTTCATATAACCACGTAATTTTTGTCCTACTTTTTCAATCGGATGATTGCGGATTGCTTCGTTCACATCACGCAAAGTAATATTATCAATTTCAACAGTTGGGGTTGGTTCGCCCAAATCACCTTTTTGTAATTGAGGAACTAAATTTTCACGCATAATTGGTGTTGCCGCATTTGCGAATAAATAGTTACCATATTCTGCGGTGTCTGAAATGACCACGTTCATTTCGTATAAACGTTTACGCGCGATAGTGTTAGCGATTAACGGCAATTCGTGAAGAGATTCATAGTAAGCGGATTCCTCAATGATACCACTTGAGACCATAGTATCGAACGTCAATTCCACGCCGGCTTTTGCCATTGCAATCATTAACACACCATTATCGAAGTATTCTTGTTCTTTGATTTTTCCTTCATATTTAGGTGCATTTTCAAAGGCGGATTTACCGGTTTCTTCACGCCAAGTTAACAATTTTTTATCGCCGTTTGCCCAGTCTTCCATCATCACACGGGAGAATTCACCACTGATAATATCATCCATATGTTTTTGGAATAATGGAGTAAGCATCGCTTTAATCTGTTCTGAAAGTTCAAATGCACGCAATTTTGCACTGTTGGATAGACGATCCATCATTAAAGTGATACCGCCAAGTTTTAATGCTTCAGTGATGGTTTCCCAACCGAATTGAACTAATTGTGCGGCATAAGCAGGATCTTTGCCATCAGCTACCAATTTGTCATAACAAATTAATGAGCCGGCTTGTAACATACCGCAAAGGATGGTCTGTTCGCCCATTAAGTCGGATTTTACTTCAGCAACAAATGAAGATTCCAATACGCCGGCACGATGACCACCGGTTGCCGCTGCCCAAGCTTTAGCAATTGCCATACCTTCGCCTTTAGGGTCATTTTCAGGGTGAACAGCGATCAAAGTCGGAACACCGAAACCGCGCTTATACTCTTCACGCACTTCAGTACCTGGACATTTAGGTGCAACCATGACCACAGTAATATCTGGACGAATTTGTTCACCGACCTCAACAATATTTAAACCGTGTGAATAACCCAAAGCAGATCCTTGTTTCATTAGTGGCATTACTGCTTGAACAACATTGCTGTGTTGTTTATCCGGAGTTAAGTTAATTACCAAATCCGCTTGTGGAATTAATTCTTCATAACTACCGACAACAAAACCATTTTCTGACGCACGCTGGAATGAAGCGCGTTTTTCGGCAATCGCCTCTTTACGTAACGCATAGCTAATATCCAAACCGGAATCGCGCATATTTAAACCTTGGTTTAAGCCTTGTGCCCCACAACCTACGATAACGATTTTTTTACCTTTAAGAAAGTTGGCTTCATCGGCGAATTCGCTACGATCCATAAAACGGCAGCGACCTAATTGATCTAATTTTTGACGTAAATTCAAAGTATTGAAGTAGTTTGCCATAATTGCTCCTGAATAAAGGGTTTACTAGTAATGAATAAATTCAGTATACGTCTTTTTTTTATTGCGTAAATTGATATTATTAAAATTAATGATTGCAAATATTGAAATTATTGTAACTTTTAATTTAAATTTGGAATGAAATATGGATTTGCAACAAATCAAATTATTCTTACATCTTTGTGAAAGTAAAAATTTTGCCAGAACTGCCGCAGTGAATTACCTCAGTCCTTCGACACTTTCCCGACAAATTCAACGTTTAGAACAGGAAATCGGTAAACCATTGTTTTGGCGAGATAATCGTTCAGTAGAATTAACACCGATTGGGGAACGTTTTCGCCAATTTGCGGAAAAAACACAGCAGGATTGGCGGCTTTTTCTACAAAATATTCAACCGGATAATCACGATCTTTCAGGAGAAATTCGTTTGTTTTGTTCCGTTACTGCAAGTTACAGCCATTTACCGGAAATTTTGACGCAATTTCGTCAACAATATCCGAAAGTAGAAATTCAACTTACAACTGGAGATCCGGCATTAGCCGTACAACAGGTGCAGAGTCGACAGGCAGATTTAGCGATAGCTGGAGAGCCGGAACAGTTGCCGGAGAATCTCATTTTTCATCAAATAGATTCATTACCGTTTTCGTTAATTGCGCCAAAGGTAGCTTGTGTTGCCAATCAATTATTACAACAAACACCGATTCCGTGGCAAGAAATTCCATTCATTGTGCCGGTTGAAGGACCGGCAAGAAAGAAAATTGAGCAGTGGTTCCAGCAAAAAGGAATCAAGCATCCGAAAATTTATACGACTGTTGCCGGTCATGAAGGCATTGTGCCGATGGTGGCAATGGGATTTGGTTTAGCTTTGCTGCCTGATGTAGTTATTGCTCATAATCCGATGAATACTCAGATTACCTATCTTAATATTGAACCGGAAATTGCTCGTTTATCTTTAGGTATTTGTGTTAATCGAAAAAATTTACAAAATCCAGTGGTGAATGCCTTTTGGCAAAGTTTGATAAAATAAAGAAAGGTCTACTTTAATCGTAAACCTTTCTTATATTAAGAACTTATATGAAGGTCAGCTTTTGATGAAGATGTTTTTATATTTATCAAAAATGACAGCAATAATTAAGATTAAACCGCGGATAACATATTGTGAAAATGGAGAGACATTAAGTAGGTTCATCGCATTTTCTACAGTGCCTAAAATAAGAACACCAGCGACTAAATATGAAACTTTTGCAATTCCGCCATTTAATGAAACTCCACCTAGGACACAAGCAGAAATAGCGGTTAACTCAAAACCAATGGATGTCATAGGTTGTCCACTCGTCATACGTGCAGCGAGTACTACTCCGGCTATCGCAGCCATCAAACCAGAGATAGTAAAGATAATAATTTTATATTTAGTGACATTAATTCCTGCTAATCTAGCAGCTTCTTCATTACCACCAATGGCAAGAACATTTCGACCAAATAAAGTTTTATTTAATATAATAGAGAAAATAATAAATGCAATAACAGTTAGCCAAATAGGAACAGGAATACCTAAAATATTAGTGTTACCGAGTGCAAAGAAACTTTCTTCTTTAATTCCGACAGCAATACCATCGGAGATAATATATCCAAAACCGCGTGCAATTTGCATAGTGGCAAGTGTAGTAATAAAGGCATTAATATTAAGTTTTGCAACAATAAAACCATTGATTAAACCAAAGATAATTCCCATGCCGATACCTGCTATGCAACCAATTAGGACATTTCCAGTTGCATTGATGATAACGGCACAAACAACGCCGGAACAAGCAATAACAGAAGCAACAGATAAGTCAAATGCACCAGCTGCTAGACAAAGCATCATTCCACAACCAACTAAACCGCTCATAGATATTGCTAATCCTAAACCTTTCATATTAACGAAAGAGGAAAAATTAGGGATAAATAATACACAAATAATAAAAATAATAGCAAAAATAGAGAGCATTCCAAATCTATCCCAAAAACGAGATAAGTTAAAACTACGAGAATTGGAGCGCATAATAGTTTTGGTAGTCATAAATTCTTCTCCTCAAAAAATACTTAGTTTTGATTTAGCATTGCATATCTGAGTGCAGCTTCTTCACTGAATTGTTCTCTAGATAATTCACCAGTTATTGCTCCTCCTTTCATAATTAATAATCGATCGGATAATCCTAATATTTCAGGCAAATCACTAGAAATAATGATGACACAGACGCCTTTATTAGCAAGTTCATAGATGAATTGGTAGATTTCTGATTTAGCACCAATATCAATCCCTCTTGTTGGCTCGTCTAAAATAATCACTTTTGTGTTGAGAGATAGCCAGCGCCCTAAAATTACTTTTTGTTGGTTACCGCCAGATAAATTACCGATAAGTTGATATTCTGAAGGTGTTTTGATGCGTAATGCTGCAATCTGTTTTTTTGCATTGCTATCTTCCCACTCTTCTTGAATGAAAATATTTAAACTTAGATGATTAGGTCTTGCACTGACGTTAATATTTTCCTTGACAGAAAGAATTGGCACAATTCCACAAGCTTTACGATCTTCTGGGCAATATGTAATCCCGTAATTGATAGCATGTTGAGGACTATTGATATTTAACTTTTTATTTTCAAAAAAGATTTCTCCTTTTTGTTTTGGATCTACTCCAAAAATTAGTCGACATAGTTCAGTACGCCCAGCTCCAACTAGACCAAACAATCCTAGAATCTCCCCTTTTTGGACAGAAAAAGAAATTTCTGAAGAGAGTTTTTCTCCTTTAATCTGCTTAACAGCCAATCCAGTACCTTGATATTGGCGAGGAGAATAATGGTAAATATCGTTAATATTCCTACCAACCATAAGACTGACTAATTTTTCATTAGTTAGTTGATGTATATCATATTCTGTTTTGACATGGGTTCCATCTTTAAAAATGGTAATGGCATCACATAATGAGAAAATTTCTTCCATTCTGTGAGAAACATACAAAATAATACAGCCATTATCACGAAGTTCTCTAATTACTTTGAATAAGTTTTGTATTTCTCTATTTGATAAACTACTGGTCGGCTCATCAAAAGCAATAATTTGTGCTTTTCTGCTTAATGCTTTTGCTATTTCCACCATTTGTCTTTGCCCAATAGATAATTCTTTTAGTGGAGTATCTGGTGGAATAGTTTCGCCTAAGCGTTGTAAGATTTGTTTTGCATTATAGTTTAAAGTTTTTTTATCAACACAACCATTTCTTATAGGAAATTGTCCTAAATAAATATTTTCAGCTACGGTAAGTTCGGGAATAAGATTTAACTCTTGATAGATAATTGCAATTCTATTTTTTAAAGCTCTAGCAGTATTATTATTTATGATTGGAATATTATTTAGTCTTAATTCACCTTCATCAGGTTGATATAAACCACTTAATATTTTTAGTAAAGTTGATTTCCCGGCTCCATTTTCTCCCATGAGTGCATGTATGCTTCCTGCTTTTACATCAAACGTAATATTAGATAAAGCTTTTACTCCAGGAAATATTTTGCTTATTTTATGAAAAGTCAATAGATTGATTTTGTCATTCATACTTCCTCCTAATACTCTATTCTCATTTTTTGAGAATAGAGATTAATTATTAAAACTATAAGCCTTTTTTAGCTAATTCTTCTTTGTAGTTTTTACGAGTAAGTAAAACGGTATTTGCTACTTCTAAATAAGTTGGGTTAGGAGCTTCTCCTTTTGTAATCCATTTATAAAGTAATTCTGCTGTATGGTATCCATGTACATCAGGGCTTGGTAAAAGCGAACCAAAGAAACCTGTAGGTTTTGTCTTTGCTAATTCATTTTTGGCATCAGTTCCGTTAATACCGATAGCTATGACATTATCGGCAGAGAAACCTTGTCCTTCTGTTGCTCGGACGCCCCCTAATACAGTGTTATCGTTCATTCCTACAATTAACCATTTTTTTACTTCAGGGTGCTGGACTAGAAGAGAATTAGTAGCATCTAATGCACCGGGAATATCATTGGTTTTAGTTGGAACACGATAAATTTTTTCTGCTGGGAAACCTAATTTTGTTAGGGATTCGATAGACCCATGTACACGACGTCGAGCAGTATCCAGTTCGTCTGCGGTGATTGCCATAACAGCGGTTTCTGTAATATCCCATTTCCTATTTTGCATTTCTTTATAGAGTTCTTCGCCTTGTCTACGACCAATATCCGTTGCTGCCATCATTACTAAAGGAACATCGGTCATAGGTTCTCCCTTAGCATTTAAAAATTGATCATCTACCGTTATGACTTTTAGATCATAACTTTTAGCTTTAGCCATAATTGCAGAACCGAGTTTTGGATCAGGAGTACAAATTACAAATCCTTTAGCACCGGAAGCTGCAATAGTATCAATTGCATTTAAAGTTTTTTCGCCGTCAGGAACAGCGATTTTGATGACTTCAAAACCATAATCTTTGCCGGCTTTATCTGCAAAAGTCCATTCTGTTTGGAACCAAGGTTCTTCAGGTTGTTTAACTAAAAAACCAATTTTAATTTTTTCATCATCACTTTTACCAAAAAGTGTTGCTGAAGTATTTATTGAAATTGATAAACCACCTAAAATTAAACTAGATGCCAATAAGCTTTTTAAAAAAGTTCTTTTTTTCATGATATTTTCCTCACTATGATCAGATAATGCTCTTAGTTTTTCATAAAAAATATAAAATTTTAAGTGAGCTAGATCACAAAAAAATTTTATGACAAAAATGTCCATATGTTTAGCCATTAAATTAATCATCCCAGATTTCAATTTATTTTTATTTAAATTAATAAAAAATTAATAGCATGAAATATATATGGAAAAAATAAAGAGAAATTTCCATTATTTTGTCTGTATTAATAGCTTAATAGGACTACAAAAATGGAAAAAAATAAATATGTAATGGGATTGGACTTTGGTTCAGATTCTATTAGAGCTTTAATCGTTGATGTTGTTAATGGAAAGGAATTAAGTAGTGGTGTTTGTTATTATCCTAGATGGATGGAAGGAAAATATTCTGATGCTAGAATATCTCAATTTCGTCATCATCCACAAGATTATATTGATGCGATGACATCTGCCATTAGACAAGCTTTATTATCTGTAAGTACAGATGTTGTAGATAATATTATTGGAATTGGTGTTGACGCAACGGGTTCTACACCAGCGCCCGTTGATGAGAACGGGATAGTTTTAGCATTAAAACCGGAATTCGCTGATAACCCAAATGCGATGTTTATTTTATGGAAAGACCATACCGCAATTGATAAAGCAGAAAAGATTAATCAATTAGCTCATTCAGGAGAATTTATAGACTACACGCAATATGTGGGGGGAGTTTATTCTTCGGAATGGTATTGGGCTAAAATAGCACATATCAGCGAACAAGATTCTGCTGTCGCAAAATCAGCATATACATGGGTAGAATTGGCTGATTGGATTCCTGCATTATTAACTGGGACAGTCGCACCTTCAAAGATAAAAAGAGGGATTTGTGCAGCTGGTCATAAAGCATTATGGCATTCTGACTGGGATGGATTACCAAGCGAAGAATTTTTAAATGCAATCTCACCAACATTAAAATCATTACGATCACATTATTCATTACAAATTTATACATCAGATCAAGAAGCTGGTAAGTTAGATCAAATATGGGCAGACAACTTAGGTTTACCAGTAGGTATTAGCGTTGCTGTTGGAGCATTTGATTGTCATATGGGAGCAGTAGGTGCTGGAGCGAGAGAAAATGATCTTGTTAAAGTAATAGGAACATCAACTTGCGATATCCTAATGGTTAAAAAAGAAGAAGTTGCTGATAAATTGATTGAGGGTATTTGTGGACAGGTAAATGGTAGCGCATTACCTGAGTTTGTTGCTTTAGAAGCCGGACAATCAGCGTTTGGTGATGTCTATGCTTGGTATCAACGGTTACTGAGCTGGCCATTACAATTAGGAATAGAAAAATACCCAGAACTTAAATCTCAATTACAAGAACTTTCCTCTTCATTATTGCCATCTCTTTCTCAATTACTTGATCAACATTCAGATAGTAATGTTCTGGCATTGGATTGGTTTAATGGTCGTAGAACTCCTTTTGCTAATCAGCACCTTAAAGGAGCTGTTGTAAATATGAATCTAGGGACGACAGCGATAGATATTTTTCGTTGTTTAGTTGAGTCTACGGCATTTGGGGCAAGGGCAATTAATGACTGTTTTTTTGATCAAGGAATGAAGATTAAACGCATTATTGCAATTGGCGGCATTTCTAAGAAATCAGCTGAGATTATGCAGTTATGTAGTGATGTGATGGAAACAGAAATTGCTGTAGTTGAGTCAGACCAATGTTGTGCATTAGGGGCAGCTATTTTTGCTGCATTAGCGGCAGGAGCTTATACCAATAGTGTAGATGCTCAACAAGCAATGGCAAGTCGGTTTATCAAGATATATCAGCCAAATGAGAAAAGAAGCCATTATTATCGGGAAAGATATGAACAATATTTAATGTTCGGTAACTATATGGAAGAAATCATTATGGCAACCACAGCTCAAAATAGTAAATAGGAAAAGATTATGGATGTTAATCATTATGAAATGGCTTTGTTAAAAGAGCAAGTTTATCAAGCAAATATGGCATTACCTAAATATAAGCTGATTACTTTTACTTGGGGGAATGTTTCGGGTATTACAGAGGATCGACAATTTGTTGTGATTAAACCTAGTGGTGTAGATTACGATAAATTAACCGTAGAGAGTATGGTAGTTGTTGATTTGGCAGGAAATGTAATAGAAGGAAACTTATGTCCATCATCAGATACTTTGACACATATAGAGCTTTATCAGCGATATCCAAGTATCAAAGGGATTGTGCATACACATTCTTCTTATGCCGTTGTTTGGGCTCAAGCTAAACAAGCAATTCCTGCCTTAGGAACAACCCATGCAGATTATTTTTATGGCGATATTCCATGTACTCGTTCATTAACTCAACAGGAAATTGAAGAGGCATATGAGAAAAATACGGGGAAAGTTATTATTGAAACAATTCAGCAACGAGATCCACTTGCTATTCCTGGAATAGTAGTAAGTGAACATGGGCCATTTGCATGGGGAAACTCACCAAATAACGCTGTACATAATGCTGTTGTTTTAGAAGAAGTTGCAAAAATGGCATTGTTTAGCAAGTTATTAAATTCTGAATTAACCAGAATTGATCAACATATCTTAGATAAACATTATTTCAGAAAACATGGTAGTAATGCTTATTATGGACAAAAATAATAGAAAGTATAAAAGGTGACAATTATGCAAAAAATTTATCAACAACAATTATGGTTTATTACTGGTTCACAAACACTATATGGTGAAGAAGTTTTAGCTACGGTAGATAAAGATAGCCAAGAAATTGTGGCTAATTTTAATCAAAGTCAACAAATTTCAATGCCAATTGTTTATAAAGGAACTGCAAAAAGTCCAACAGAAATCTATCGCTTTTGTTTAGAAGCGAATAATGATGAGAATTGCGTTGGTATTATTTTATGGATGCATACTTTTTCTCCAGCCAAAATGTGGATAAAAGGATTAAAAATTTTGAATAAACCTTTTGTACATTTACATACTCAATTTAATGCTGAGCTTCCGTGGCAAACAATAGATATGGATTTTATGAACACAAATCAAAGCGCACATGGAGACAGGGAATTTGGTTTTATTTGTTCTCGCTTAGGTATTAATCGCAAAGTCATTGTTGGACATTGGGGTAATAAAAAAGTACACGTTGCTTTGGATCAATGGGGGCGTGCAGCAATTGGTTGGGATGAAGCTCAACACTTAAAAGTTGCTCGATTCGGTGATAATATGCGACAAGTTGCTGTAACAGAAGGTAATAAAGTTTCGGCTCAAATCCAATTTGGATTTGAAGTAAATGCTTATAGTGTAGGATCATTAGCTAAAGCTATCGATGCAGTTAGTGAGGAAGATGTAGAAAGTTTGATTAAAGAATATTGTGAACAGTACGAAGTTGCTGAAGGTATTCTTACTACACCAGAATTGCGCCAAGTTTTACAGAAAGAGGCACGATTAGAAATTGGGTTGGAACGTTTCTTAACAGAAAAAGGTTGCAAGGCCTTTACTAATAATTTTGAAGATTTGATTGGATTAACGAATCTTCCTGGATTAGCAACACAGCGTCTTATGGCAAAAGGATATGGGTTTGGTGGCGAAGGAGATTGGAAAACTGCCGCAATGACAAGGATTGTAAAAGTGATGACACAAGGTTTTTCCGGTGGAACATCCTTCATGGAAGATTATACTTATCATTTCTCAAAAGAAGATCAAGTACTTGGTGCTCATATGCTAGAAGTGTGTCCATCTATTACTGATGCACGACCTCGCCTTGAAATCCATCTTCATACCATTGGTTGTAAATGTAATGTAGCTCGGCTTGTTTTTACTGGAAAAGCTGGAAAAGCAATAAATCTATCATTGATCGATTTAGGTGATCGTTTCCGTTTTGTGAGTAATCATCTTGAAACAGTGACCCCACCAGAAGATATGCCAAATCTTCCTGTTGCTAGAGCATTATGGAAACCATTACCTAATTTAGAAGTTTCTGGTGAAGCTTGGATTTATGCTGGTGGGGCACATCATTCAACTTATTCTCAAGCAGTCACTCAAGAAATGCTAAATAATTTTGCTGATATTGCGAATGTTGAAATAGTTGTTATTGATGAAAACACGGAAATTAGGACGTTTAAACAACGTTTAAATTAAATCACAAGATTCGTTTTTCTATATAAGACAAGGCATTTATCAGCTTGATTGCTGATAAATGCATTTTTATCTCAATATAAGACTGATCAAGAGGACTGATCTATTATGCAAAATAAGAATCCTTTATTACCAGGATATAAATTTGATTTACACATTGTGGCAGGATTAACTCCTATTCATCAAGGTGAAATATTGGATTTTGTTATAGATCGACCAAATGGTATGAAAGGATATATATTAAATTTAACTACGGCAGGTAAAGGATATATTTATTCAGGGAAAGAATATCTTACTGTAGAAAAAGGGGACTTGATTTTATTTCCGCCACATATTATTCATCATTACCAAAGACATCCAGATAATGAATGTTGGTATCATAGATGGATTTATTTTAGACCAAGAGGTTTTTGGAAAGATTTTTTACAATGGGAAAAATGTATAGACGGGATTTTTATAACTAACTATGTTGATGAACAAACATATAAGATACTAGAGGATTTATTTATTCATATAGAGGAGCAAAGCAAATTAAGTCAATCATATACGATGGAATTAGCGGAAAATTATTTGGAGCAACTCTTAATTCGTTGTAAACAATTACAGCCTGCAAGTTATTCTAGAAAAATAGATCCTAGAATTTTACAAGCAATTAATTATATGATGGATGATATTAGGAAAGATTATAGTATTAATGAAATTGCAGCCCATGTGTATTTATCACCTTCTAGGCTTATACATCTATTTAGTCAAGAAGTAGGGATGTCTATTTTAAAATGGAGAGATGATCAACGTATTAATTATGCTAAGCAATTACTTTTTACAACGAATGATCCAATTAGTTCTATATCTCGTAATGTTGGATTTACTCTCTTTATTTTTCTAGGGTTTTTAAGAAGAAAGTTGGCGTAAGTCCAAAAGTATTCCGAGAAAGTTTTATGGAAAGATAGGATAAAAAGTAGTTATGCATTAGGTTAGATGATTCACAACGGACTTTCAATCAACAGTGCCTCGTGAATAGAGATAATTGCCAGTGTGATATAGGAGCGAATCATTTTTTCCCAGCGAATGATTTTTACTTGTTCAAGTAATGAATTGTTTGTTGCGTGTGGAAGGGGATCTTTTATAAAAATAGAATCTTTGATACAGTTGAGTTGTTGCACAAAATCTAGCAGTAACGGATTACTGAAAGAGAGTTCCTGTGTTTGGTTGTTGATAATTTCTTTAAGTTTCAGAAACTGTTCAATATCTTCAAAAATGTCTTTAGAGATCACGCCTAAACCTAACAACACTTTTAAACGGATTTTAAAGTCAAATAAAGGACCTGAATGCTCGAACAGCGATTCAATCACTGATTCAACAACAAAATCCGTTTTGCGGAAAACTTTGTTGATAAGTTGATCCAATGCTTCTTCAAAAACAGTTACCGCTGCAATGATTAATCCTCGTGCGCTGGTAACTTCATTTAGTTTTTCCTCGATCATTTAAGTCCTTTAATATCATCAAGAAATTATTTTTTCAGTGATGCGTAATTTTGGGCAATTTCCGCAAAAATTGCAGTGTTATCTAATCCGGTATATTTTTCTAATGTTTTCGTAATTCCTTGATCAGCAATAGATTTCTGTAATTCTACTGCTTGTGGATCATTTGCATTAGTGTAACACAACGCGGCAGCGATTGCTTTGCATAACATCGGATGAGGAAGTTGATATTCCAATGTGCCACGTAATGGTTTGATTAAACGATCATTATAGCTAAGTTTTCTGATAGGTTCGCGCCCAACACGATCTACATCATCGGTAAGGTATGGATTGGCGAAACGTTTTAGAATTTTTTCAATATAAGCGGCGTGGGCAGCCGGATCGAATTGATAACGCTTGATTAATACTGCACCGCTTTCTTGCATTACAGTTTTAACTTGTTGTTTGATATTTTCATCATCAATCGATTGTTTAACGAATTGGTATCCGGCAAGTTTGCCTAAATAAGCAGTAACAGCGTGACCGGTATTCAATGTGAACAATTTTCGTTCAATAAATGCCATTAAATTATCGGTACATTCCATACCTGCGATATTCGGAATATCACCTTTAAATTGAGTTTCATCCACAATCCATTCACTGAATTCTTCAACAGTAACCTGTAGCGGATCTTCGCTGTTTGCTTCAACAGGTGGCACAATTCTATCCACAGCAGAATCAACAAAGCCTACATATTTTTCAATAAGTTGTTGCTCTGATTCGGAAAGGTGAGAATAAACGTGTTCTTTTAACGCACTGGTTCCACGAACCATATTTTCACAAGCGATAATGTTTAATGGTTGATGATTGCCGTTTTGGATACGTTGTAGTAAGCCTTGCGCTAAAGATTTAGCAATAATCTTTAATACGCCAGCACCGATAGCAGTCGTGATTAGATCAACTTGTTGAATTTTTTCAAAAAGCTGTTGTTTATTGGCTGAATTAATCCCGTCCACATTTTTTACAATTTCAATTTTGTTTTGACCATCCCCAACCACTTTGACTGAGTAGAATTTTTGTTGATTAAGTTGATTAATAACGGTTTCGTTAATATCAGCAAAAGTGACATAAATACCAGCATCAGCAAGTAATTTACCGATAAAACCGCGTCCGATATTGCCGGCGCCAAAATGTAATGCTTTCATTATAATCTCCTAAATAAAAAGAACGTAGTGATATCACTACGTCCTTACAGCCTATTAACCTTTGAGTAATGCTAACACTTTTTCTACATCATCTGTAGTTGTTAAAGTCTTGATTGCTTCTTCGCTATCCAAGGCGTTGGTAATTGCGGTAACCACTTGAATGTGTTCATTGTTGCGAGCAGCAATGCCGATAACTAATTTGGCAATACCATCCTCTTCATCGGTGAAACGCACGCCATCTGGATATTGACAGAATACGATACCGGTTTTTAATACAGCATCTTTTGCTTCAATAGTACCGTGTGGTACGGCAACACCTTCACCGAGATAGGTGGAAACAAGTTTTTCACGTTCCAACATTGCATCAACATAACTTGGTTGTACAAAACCGCCTTTTACTAATTGTTCACCAGCAAAACGGATTGCCTCTTCTTTATTAGCAGCTTTCAATCCAAGGAAAACTTGATTTGGTGCTAATGTAAAGTGGGCGTGCGTTTCTACAGTTTCCGCCTGTTTTGTACTTTGTTGACCGACTTCCGCTTTCAATTCGCTGACTAAATGGTCATAGAATTTATTATCCAAGAAATTAGTGAGTGACAAGTGCATTGCAGTTGGTACTTGCTGTTTTGCGCGTAAAGTTAAATCTTGGTGAGTGATAACTAAACGTGCATTATCAGGTAAGTCATTGATTGCACAGTTCGCTACTTCAATATCTAAACCGGCATCTTTAACTTTTTTACGCAACATACTTGCACCCATTGCGCTTGAACCCATACCAGCATCGCAGGACACAAAGATTTTTTTCAATCCGTTGTAGTTAATTTCAACGTGGTTGACATTAGTAGTTTGACCTGATTTTAAATTCTTCATTTGTTGCGTTGCTTCTTCCAAAGAACCTTCGCCTTTTTGAAGTTTTAAGAAGAAAGAGGCAATAACGAAAGAGACCGCACAAGCAATTAATACCGAAAGAATTACACCGAACATTGATGATTTAGGGGTCATAAGCAATACAGCGAAAATAGAACCTGGTGAAGCGGGTGCAACTAAGCCTGAATGAGTTAATGTAAGTGTGAATACACCTGACATACCGCCGGCAATCACGGCAAGTAATAAACGTGGATTCATTAACACATATGGGAAATAAATTTCGTGAATTCCACCAAAGAAGTGAATGATGGCTGCACCACTGGCGGTTTGTTTGGCAGAACCTTTACCGAATAACATATAAGCAAGTAACACACCTAAGCCCGGACCAGGATTTGCTTCAATTAAGAAGAATACAGATTGTCCAAATTCCTGTGATTGTTGAATACCTAGCGGTGAGAAAATACCGTGGTTGATGGCATTATTTAAGAATAAAATTTTTGCCGGTTCAACGAAAAGCGAAGTAAGTGGTAGTAAATCTGCATTAACAAGTACGTCAACACCGGCGGCTAATGCTGTGGAAAGTGCTTTAACGGATGGACCGATTGCAAGGAATGCGATAAGTGCGAGAATCATCCCGATAATACCGGCAGAGAAGTTGTTGACCAACATCTCAAAACCGCTTTTAATTTTACCGTCTACCCATCTATCAAATTTTTTGATGGCATAACCACCGAGTGGACCGGCAATCATTGCACCAAGGAACATTGGAATATCTGAACCAACGATAACCCCCATTGTGGTAATGGCGCCAACTACAGCACCACGATCACCCCCGACTAAACGGCCACCAGTATAACCGATGAGCAATGGTAGCAAATAAGTGATCATTGGACCAACAAGTTTGCCTAATGTTTCGTTTGGCAGCCAACCTGTCGGAATAAATAATGCGGTAATAAACCCCCAAGCGATAAAAGCACCGATATTCGGCATTACCATATTGGAGAGAAAACGACCGAAGTTTTGTATGCGTAATTTTGTCTGTGCAGAAACCATAGTTTAATCCTCAATAATGTAGAAGAAATTTCGAACAGAAAAATAGCATATTGAACAAAAAAGCGGAAATTTTTGATTTCAAAAATGTGACGAACTTCAAATAAAATTTTTTATGAAAAAAAATAAAGCGTGATGTATGTCACAAAATTTAAAATATAAAATATTTTTTGTGATATATATCACATTTTTTCTATATGAAAATGATGAAAAAAGTATGGGATAAAAGTTATTTTTTACTTGGTAATATGACCTATTTTCGCCTAATTTTATCGACATAATGTGTTTACTAAGGAAAAGAGGCAGTTCATAAAATAAAGAATTAGAATAATATGGCTACACATCAAAATGAACTAAAACAAAATATTGGGGAAAGCTATATTGTATTATTAAATATGTAACTATTTGAAAAATAAAAAGATCGGTTTTACGACCGATCTTTTTAAATAAGAATTTAGTTATTCATCCAAGAAACTACGCAACGTTTCAGAACGACTAGGATGGCGCAATTTACGTAAGGCTTTCGCTTCAATCTGACGAATACGTTCACGAGTAACATCAAATTGTTTACCTACTTCTTCCAAAGTGTGATCCGTATTCATATCAATACCAAAACGCATTCTAAGCACTTTAGCTTCACGTGGTGTTAAACCTTCCAAAACTTCGTGAGTTGCTACCTTTAAGCTTTGTGCGGTTGCTGAATCCAGAGGTAATTCTAAAGTATTGTCTTCAATAAAATCACCTAAATGTGAATCATCGTCATCACCGATAGGGGTTTCCATTGAAATAGGTTCTTTAGCAATTTTCAATACTTTTCTGATTTTGTCTTCAGGCATTCCCATTCGTTCAGCTAACTCTTCCGGAGAAGCTTCACGCCCCATTTCTTGTAACATTTGGCGAGAAATTCGATTTAATTTATTAATCGTTTCGATCATATGTACCGGAATGCGGATAGTACGAGCTTGATCAGCTATTGAACGCGTAATTGCCTGACGAATCCACCAAGTTGCATATGTAGAGAATTTATAACCACGACGATATTCAAATTTATCTACCGCTTTCATCAAACCGATATTACCTTCCTGAATTAAATCAAGGAATTGCAATCCACGGTTGGTATATTTTTTGGCAATGGAAATCACCAAACGCAAGTTGGCTTCTACCATCTCTTTCTTCGCGCGACGAGCTTTAAGTTCACCTTGCGAAATTTTTTCACCGATTTGGCGGATTTGTGTAATGGTTAATCCACTTTCCTGTTCAATGGCTTTCAATAATTGAATTGCTTGGCGGATACCAACTTCGTAATCCTTTAATTTTTCAGACCAATTTTTGCCAGCAGTTAATGCTTTTTCAATCCAAGCATCATTTGTTTCGTGACCGATAAAAGCTTTTTGGAAAGTGCCTTTCGGCATTTTGGCATATTCAACGGCTAAACGTTGGATTTGTCGTTCTTGAGTACGAATACGCTTCATCATATCTCGCATTGATAATACTAAAATATCGAATTGTTTCGGTACTAATCGGAATTGTTGAAAAATTTCTGAAAGAGCATTAATTTGATCTTTTGCTTTTTTATTTCCACGACCGTGTTTATCAATTGCAGCGACAGTTTTGTGATGTTGCTCTTTTAATGCAGTAAATTTTTCTCGTGCCACTTCAGGGTCAATGCTGTTATCCGAATCATTGTCGGCACTGTTGTTGGATTCGCTATCACTGTCTTCGTCATCATCGCTTTCATCGAGATCATCGCTGGAAATATTGTCATCGTCTTCTCCTTCTCCGGAATCATCACTCATAAATTTTGAGTAATCTTCGGTATCTACTGCATTTGGATCGACAAAACCGGTAATAAGATCGGAAAGACGAACTTCACCTTTTTCAACAAGATCATATTGCGCTAATAAATGATCCAGAGCTTGTGGATATTCCGCAACTGCACATTGAACTTCGTTAATTCCTTCTTCAATACGTTTTGCAATATCAATTTCGCCTTCTCGGGTTAGCAATTCTACGCTACCCATTTCTCGCATATACATACGCACTGGGTCGGTAGTTCTACCAATTTCAGATTCTACACTAGAAAGAACCTGTGTAGCTTCTTCTACAGCATCTTCATCGGTAACATTTTCGTTTAGCATAAGATCATCGGCATCTGGAGCTGATTCAAGCACTTGAATCCCCATATCGTTGATCATTTGAATGATGTCTTCTATTTGATCGGCATCAACGAGGTCTTCCGGTAAACTATCATTAACCTCTGCGTAGGTGAGGTAACCTTGTTCTTTGCCCTGTGCAATTAATTGTTTTAACTGAGATTGTGGATTTTGATCCATATTTTGACATCCAATAATTGTTGATTAGCAGAAATCATTCTTCATAATTGTTATGAAGAATAGACCGGAACTAGCAAGTTTCGACTGTTTGCTAGTAGTTCTATCAGTTCTTTTTTTTCATCGAGCGATAAAGAATCTGTACGATCTTTCGCTTTTAACGTTTCAATACGTTTTTCCATTACTTTGGAATGCAAGTGTTTTAGATTACCATAAAAAGTAGCTTCGATGTTATCATCTTTTATTAAATGATCCCACATTGCTAATTTTTCAAGGATTTTCTGTTCTTTTTTTCCACGCCAAAATTCCAGCAGCTGACCGGTTGTAATGCCACTTTTGTTGGCACAAATCTGATAAATTTCAAGGAATAATGCCAACCCAGGCATATTTAAGTCATACAACACTTGTGGATTGCTTAATAAGATACGCGTGACTTGTGTATCGGCAAGTTCTGGATTTTGTATTAGTAATGCAATAAGTAACCGCATTGGTGTAGATTGTAGCCGTTCTTCTTTCTCTTTTGCTTTATACTCTGAAATAAACGTAGGTAGCATTTTTTCAAGTTGCATACTGTCCATAATACCGAGCTTTTGTCCTAAAGTATTGCGTAGATAAAGACGTAATGTTTCACCAGGAATTTGGTTAATTAATGGTACAGCTAATGCAGCCAATTTACTGCGACCATCTTTGCTACTTAAATCCACTTGTGATAGTAGATGTTGAAATAAGAATTCACTCATTGTCTGAGCATTATTGAGAAAATTTTCGAATTGTTCTTTACCGATTTGGCGAATAAACGTATCAGGATCTTCATTATCTGGCAAAAAGATAAATTTAAGCTGTCTACCATCATAAAGGTGAGGTAAGGCATTTTCTAATGCTCTCCATGCAGCGCTTTTACCGGCATTGTCGCCATCATAACAACAGATAATTTGTTCAGTAGCACGGAATGCGATCTGAATTTGTTCTCCAGTAGTTGCAGTTCCCAGTGAAGCAACTGCATTAGTAACGCCGAATTGAGCTAATGCAACCACATCCATATATCCTTCTACAACAAGCAAATATTCTGGATTATCATTTTGTTGTAATGCTTCATATAACCCATATAATTCGTTTCCCTTATGGTATGTAGCCATTTCTGGTGAATTTAAATATTTAGGTTTTTCATCTCCTAAAACTCTACCGCCGAAAGCGATGGTTCTGCCTCGACGATCTCGTATTGGAAACATAATTCGTTGGCGGAAGCGGTCATAAAAGTTACCGTAATCAGATTTTGTAACCATACCGGTGTCCACTAGTTTTTGACGGTCTTCTGATGTTTTACCGAAGCTATTTAAAACGGAATTAGTATTGGTTGAGAAACCGATGGCAAAGCGTTGAATAATTTCAGTTGATAATCCTCGTTGTTGAAGATAAGCCTGTGCTGGCAGAGATTGAAGCAGTTGCTGTTGATAAAATTGAGTTATATCGTGCATTAACTGATGTAAATCACGTTTACTTCTATAATTGGCACTATTGTTGGGATTATATTTACTATTAGTCTCTTCCCTTGGAACTTCTACCCCTTGTAATGATGCTAGCTCTTCAATAGCTTCAACAAAATCCATCTTGTCATATTCCATTAAAAAGGTAATGACATTTCCGTGAGCGCCGCAACCGAAACAGTGGTAAAACTGTTTTTTAGGGCTAACGGAAAAAGAAGGCGTTTTTTCATTATGGAATGGACAACAGGCTTGGTAATTTTGCCCTGCTTTTTTTAGTTTTACTCGAGAATTAATAATATCAACGATGTTGGTACGTGCTAAGAGTTCATCAATAAAAGTGCGTGGAATTAGTCCTTTCATTTTCGACACCCCTCATATGGCAAAGAAATTTGCTGTTACAGCGTTGCAATAATTATGGGCTATAAAATAAAGATAACCGTGTTTCTAAAGAAACACGGTTTAAAATATAATTCGTTTAAAGCTAAATCAAAGAATGAATTAATATAAACGAGTATGACGTGCGTTTTCACGTGCTAATTTTTTAGCGTGACGTTTTGCAGCAGATGCTTTTTCGCGTTTACGAATAGTAGTTGGTTTTTCGTAGAATTCACGGCTACGAACTTCCGCTAAGATTCCTGCTTTTTCGCAAGAACGTTTGAAACGACGTAATGCAACGTCAAATGATTCATTTTCACGAACTTTAATTACAGGCATGAGCCAATCACCTCAATGAAATTTATACATATTTGTGGTTATACAAGATAACCTTTACTCAATAAAGGTCGCAATTTTAATCTATTTCCATACGAAAAGTAAAGCGCTTATTTCGTGATTAGCAACCGACAAACTAGAGAAATTAATGAAAAAAGCGTAAAATGCCGGCAATTTTTTTGAAAGGTATAACGAAGAAAGATAGATGAAAGTTTTAGGAATAGAAAGCTCCTGCGATGAGACTGGGGTCGCTATTTATGATGAAGAGAAAGGATTAATCGCCAACCAGCTCTATACTCAAATCAGTTTACACGCCGATTATGGCGGAGTTGTGCCGGAATTGGCTTCGCGAGATCATATTCGGAAAACAGCACCTTTAATTCAGGCAGCGTTGCAAGAAGCAAATTTGCAGCCTGAAGATATTGATGGTGTAGCCTATACAACAGGACCAGGGTTGGCTGGTGCGTTGTTAGTGGGGGCAATGATTGCTCGCTCTTTGGCTTATGCTTGGAATGTGCCGGCATTAGGTGTTCATCATATGGAGGGACATTTGCTCGCACCGATGTTGGAAGAGCGAGTTCCTGATTTTCCTTTTTTGGCATTGTTGGTGTCAGGAGGGCATACACAGTTAATTCAAGTCAACGGTATTGGTGATTATCAATTATTGGGGGAATCAATAGATGATGCTGCAGGTGAAGCATTTGATAAAACAGCTAAATTGCTTGGTTTGGATTATCCGGGGGGAGCAGCATTGTCACGATTGGCGGAACAAGGCAACCCTAATCGTTTTATATTTCCACGACCGATGACGGATCGTCCGGGGCTTGATTTTAGTTTCTCTGGGTTGAAAACGTTTGCTGCAAATACTGTAGCTCAATATCCGCAAGATCAACAAACACGTTGTGATATTGCTTATGCATTCCAAGCAGCTGTAGTGGATACATTGGCAATTAAGTGTCAACGCGCCTTGACTCAAACCGGTTTGAAACGTCTGGTTATTGCTGGTGGTGTGAGTGCAAATAAACAGTTGCGTCAACGTTTAGCTGAATTAATGGAAAAATTAGGTGGGGAAGTGTTTTATCCAGCTCCTCAATTCTGCACCGATAATGGCGCAATGATCGCTTATGCTGGTTTTTTACGCTTAAAAGCAGGCGAGCAGACCGGTTTGGCGGTTGAAGTGCGTCCTCGTTGGAAAATGAGTGATTTAGCGAAGATTGTTAGCTAAATTAATCAAGATGATGGGCGGTTACAGCCCATCATTATATTAAATATTAAAAATTACTCCTTTAACTGAAACTCTCCAATAATTCTTGTTGCGTCAACCAATCATTTTCGACCTGTTCGAGCTTTTTCTTTAATTCTGCCTGATCCGCTAATAATGTTGTTAATTTTTCTTTATTTTCAGTAAGATAAAGGTCGTTATCCGATAATTTAGTTTCTATTTGCGCCAGTGTTGTTGAATATTGCAGCATACTTTTTTCAAGCTGTTGAAGTGCTTTTCTAATCGGGGCGGTTTTTTCGCGTAATTCCGCTTCACGCCGCTTTTGTTCTTTTCGTTGAAGAAATTCATTTTCCTTATTAGTCTCGGAAGTAACCATTTGCTGATTAGCGTCTGATTCCAATGTTAAAAGCCATTTTTGATAATCTTCCAAATCGCCGTCAAACGCCTCAACTTTTTTATCGTGTACCAAATAGAACTCACTGACGGTATTGCGTAACAAATGGCGATCGTGCGATACCACCACTAATGAGCCTTCGTAATCCATTAATGCCTCAGTAAGTGCTTGACGCATATCCAAATCTAAATGGTTGGTCGGTTCATCAAGCAATAATAAATTCGGTCGTTGCCACACAATTAATGCTAAAACCAAACGTGCTTTTTCACCACCAGAAAAGGAAGTGATCGTTTGTTTGACTTTATCGCCGTGAAAAGCAAAACCACCGAGATAATTCCTCAATTCCTGTTCCGTTTTGGTCGGTGCTAGACGTTGTAAATGCCATAAAGGACTCTCTTCAGCACGTAAAATATCGAGTTGATGCTGGGCGAAGTAACCGAGCTGTACACCTTTGGCTAATTGCACAACACCTGATTGTGGTGCAAGTTCTCCGGCTAATAATTTAATCAGAGTCGATTTCCCGGCGCCGTTTTTCCCTAATAAGCCGATGCGTGAACCGGGCACTAAATTCAGTTTAATCTGCTGTAAAACCAGATGTTCGCCATAACCGGCACTCACTTTTTCCATTGATAACAATGGATTAGGCAGATATTCCGGTCGTGGGAAATGGAATGAAAATGGATTGTCGATATGAGCCGGAGCGATTTTTTCCATTCGTTCCAGTGCTTTAATTCGGCTTTGTGCCTGTTTCGCTTTGGTGGCTTTTGCTTTAAAGCGATCAATAAATTTTTGCAGATGTGCAATTTTTTGTTGCTGTTGTTGGTAGAGTGCATTCTGTTGGGCAAGTTTTGAAGCACGCATTATTTCAAAATTTGAATAATTTCCAGTGTATTCAAATAGTTGGTGTTGTTCTATATGGATAACTTTATTAATGATCGGATCGAGAAAATCGCGATCGTGAGAAATTAAAACTAATGTGCCTGAATAACTTTTCAGCCAACTTTCCAGCCAAATAACGGCATCTAAATCCAAATGGTTGGTCGGTTCATCAAGTAGGAGTAAATCTGAACGGCAAAGCAGCGCTTGAGCCAAATTCAGACGCATTCGCCAACCACCGGAAAATGATTTTACCGGCAGACTGAGCTGTGATTCTTCAAAACCTAAGCCGTGTAATAATGTAGAGGCACGAGATTGAATTGTCCAAGCATCAATAGCATCCAGTTGAGAATGAATAGCGGCAATGCGATAACCATCATTTTGCTGATTGGCAATGGCTAATTGTTGTTGTAATTGTGTATATTTACGATCACCTTGAATGGTATAATCCAAAGCAGAAATTTCCAATGCCGGCGTTTCTTGATTAACCCAGCTGATTTGCCAGCCGTTCGGATAGGTGACATCGCCTTGTTCGGGGAATAATTCGCCTTTGATCAGTGAAAATAGCGAAGATTTCCCACACCCATTTTTGCCGACAAGTCCGACTTTCTGACCTGGTGTGATGGTGGCATTGGCGTTTTCTAATAATGTTGTAATTCCGCGTTTAAGGGTCAAATTTGTAAAAATTAACATTTTTCGATATGCTCTTGATAAATTTTATTATTTTTCAGTTTAGGATGGCCGAATGTTTGATTCTTTTTTAGTACAGTTTGTTGTTTTATGGGCCGTAATCGATCCTATCGGCTCAGTTCCTGTGTATCTTACCAAAACTATCGGGCTGTCGGCGACAGATCGAAAGAAAATAGCAAGAAATGCGGTACTTATTGCAACAGGAATTTTGTTTTTCTTTTTGATTACAGGCCAATTTTTATTGGAGGCGATGCAAATTCCTTTAACGGCATTTCAGGTTGCCGGCGGCTTGGTGTTGTTGCTTTTTGCGTTAACGATGGTGTTTAGTGAAGGCAAAGCGGAACAGGAGATGCGTTTGTCTTCAAATATCAATGAATTAGCGGTTTATCCATTGGCAGTGCCGTCCATTGCTTCGCCCGGTGCAATGATGGCGATTGTGTTATTGACCGATAACCATCGCTTCAGTTTTGCGGATCAGATTGTAACGGCAGCCATTATGGCGTTAGTGCTGTTGATTACCTATTTATTATTGATAGCTGCAAATAGGATTCAACGTCTAATCGGTACAACCGGTGCCGCAATTATTAGTCGCGTGATGGGCTTGATTTTGGCGGCAATTGCGGTCAACCATATTTTAAGTGGCATTAAAGCCTTTTTTATTGAAGTGATTCCAACTGTTACATAATTGTTAAAAAATAAAGCAAAAAAGAGACGTTTTATTGATAAAGGTGATAAGATAACGTTCTTTGCCAGGATAGAGAAATTTTTATGCCATTAGGAAATTTATATATTGTATCTGCGCCGAGCGGTGCAGGGAAATCTTCGTTAATTTCTGCACTATTGCAGCAACAGCCAAGCTATGAAATGCAGGTTTCCATTTCGCATACTACGCGTCAACCGCGTCCGAATGAGGAGCATGGAAAACATTATTATTTTGTTGATCATAAAGAATTTGAGCGATTAATTGCGGAAGATGCTTTTTTAGAATATGCGGAAGTCTTCGGAAATTATTACGGTACTTCATTGCCGATGATTGAGCGTTCATTAAAACAAGGGATTGATGTTTTTTTGGATATTGATTGGCAAGGCGCTCAGCAGGTGAGAAAAAAAGTACCGGCGGCAAAAAGTATTTTTATCCTACCGCCGTCACTGCAAGAATTAGAACGAAGATTGGTTGGTCGCGGTCAGGATTCGAATGAAGTGATTGCTGCAAGAATGAAAAAAGCGATCAGTGAAATCAGTCATTATGATGAATATGATTATTTAATTATTAATGATGATTTTGATCAGGCATTGAGTGAAATTAAGGTGATTTTAAAAGCGGAAAAATTGCGGGTCGAACGGCAAGTGCAACGCCATCAATTATTAATTTCACAACTACTGGCGAAATCGGAATAGCTTTAGTATTATACGTAACCTTTTTATTGGTTGAATAGTAAACAATTATTTTTGGAGAAAAGTATGGCACGCGTAACTGTACAAGATGCAGTAGAAAAAATTGGTAACCGTTTTGATTTAATTCTGACCGCCGCTCGTCGCGCGCGCGAGTTACAACTTCACGTCCGTGAGCCGTTGGTTCCGGAAGAAAATGATAAACCGACTGTTATTGCATTGCGTGAAATTGAAAAAGGATTGATCAATAACGATATTATGGATGCTCAAGAACGCCACGATGCGTTAGAACAGGAACACGCTGAATTACAAGCGGTCTCTTTGTTGGCAGACGTGGAATAATCACTATCTATTAAATTTATTGCCGAAGAACGAGTTATGTATTTATTTGAGAGTTTACATACAATAATTAAAAGTTATTTACCCGATGATCAAATTGAGTTGGTTAAACGTGCATTTGTGATTGCTCGTGATGCCCACGAAGGGCAAACTCGTTCCAGCGGCGAACCTTATATTACCCATCCGGTTGCAGTGGCTTCCATTATTGCCGAAATGAGATTGGATCACGAAGCAGTAATGGCGGCACTATTGCACGATGTGATTGAAGATACGCCTTATACAGAAGAAGAATTAACCGCAGAGTTTGGTAAAAGCGTGGCGGAAATTGTTGAGGGGGTATCTAAATTAGATAAATTAAAATTTAGAACTCGCAAAGAGGCGGAAGCTGAAAACTTTCGTAAAATGATTTTAGCAATGACGCAGGATATTCGCGTCATTCTGATCAAATTGGCAGACCGAACCCATAATATGCGAACACTCGGAGCTTTGCGTCCGGATAAACGTCGTCGTATTGCGAAGGAAACATTAGAAATTTATAGTCCGTTAGCACACCGTTTAGGTATCGAGCATATTAAGAACGAGTTGGAAGATTTAGGTTTTGAGGCATTGCATCCTCATCGCTATCAAGTTTTGCAAAAAGTTATCCAAAATGCGCGCGGTAATCGTAAAGAGATGATTCAACGTATTACGAATGAAATTAAAGGGCGTTTGGATGATGTCGGGATTCCTGCTCGCGTGTTCGGACGTGAAAAACATCTCTATTCCATTTATCAAAAAATGAAAATGAAAGAACAGCGTTTTCATTCGATTATGGATATTTATGCCTTTCGCGCCGTTGTTTCGGATATGGACACCTGTTATCGCGTGTTAGGACAAATGCATAGTTTGTATAAACCGCGTCCGGGTCGTGTTAAAGATTACATTGCTGTGCCGAAAGCGAACGGCTATCAATCGTTGCATACCTCAATGATTGGTCCGCACGGGGTGCCGGTTGAAGTGCAGATTCGTACTGAAGATATGGATCAGATGGCGGAAATGGGGGTAGCGGCGCATTGGATTTATAAACAAGGCGGTAAGAATGATAGTACCACCGTGCAAATTCGAGCGCAGCGTTGGTTGCAAAGTTTGATCGAGTTGCAACAAAGCGCCGGTAACTCATTTGAATTTATTGAGAATGTGAAGTCGGATCTTTTCCCTGATGAAATTTATGTTTTCACTCCTAAAGGTCGTATTGTGGAATTGCCGGCAGGCGCAACGCCGGTTGATTTTGCTTATGCGGTGCATACCGATATCGGTCAAACCTGTATCGGTGCAAGAGTCGATCGTCAGCCTTACGCACTTTCTCAAGCATTGCAATCCGGTCAAACTGTAGAAATTATTACCGCACCTTCGGCACGTCCTAGTGCAACTTGGCTAAATTTTGTGGTTACAGCAAAAGCACGATCAAAAATTCGCCAAACATTGAAGTCTTTGCGTCGTGACGAAGCCATTATGCTTGGCAAACGACAATTATTCCACGCCTTGTCACCAACGAAACTGGAAGATATTGACAGCAATAATATTTCAGCATTGTTGGCAGAATTAAAATTGAACAGCTTGGATGATTTATTGGCGGAAATCGGTTTAGGCAATCAAATCAGTGTAGTTATTGCTCATCGTTTATTAGGTGAGAAATTAGAAATTGATACCGACGGTGATTTGAGCAATAACACTTATAAAGAGACCGAGAGCGGAGTTTTAATTAAAGGCGTTGATGGTTTGTTGATTAACTTCGCAAAATGTTGCCATCCAATTCCGGGTGATCCGATTGTGGCTTATGTTAGTCCGGGTAAAGGATTGGTGATTCATCACGAATATTGCGCCAATATCAGACATCGTGAAGAAAATGCGGATCACTATATGCCGGTAGAGTGGGAAAAGAGCGAAAACAGCGTTGAGTTTGAAGCGGAATTACGCATTGAAATGTTAAATCAACACGGTGCTTTTGCGAATTTAACTTCAGTGATTACTTCTGCCGGTAGCAATATTCAAAGTATCTGGACAGAAGAACGAGATGGGCGCGTTTATCAGGTCTTTGTTGTACTGACAGCGAAAGATAAAACGCACTTGGCTGCAATTATTCGAAAAATCAGTGCAGTATCCGGTGTTGTTGAAGTTTTCCGTAACATTAATGAATAATGCAAGCAGAAACATTACTTGATCATTTGCCTCTTACTGTTCTTTCCGGTGTTGGTGCGGCAATGTCGGAAAGATTATCTCGTTTAGGAATCCGTTCCGTTCAAGATCTCTTATTCCATTTTCCACTGCGTTACGAAGATCGCACTCACATTACTCCAATTATTGATTTGCGTCCGGATAGTTATGCCACGATCGAGGGCATTGTGCAGACGTGTGAAGTTCAGTTTGGTCGCCGACCGATGTTAACGGTTTCCCTTTCCGACGGCTCATCAAAAATTATGTTGCGTTTTTTTAATTTTAATGCCGGGATGAAAAACAGTTTTTCGAGTGGAGCCAGAGTAAAGGCATTCGGGGAAATTCGACGTGGGCGATTTATGGCAGAAATGCACCATCCGGAATATCGTATTATTCACCATAATGAGCCTTTGACCTTAGATGAAAACCTCACGCCGATTTACCCTTCAACGGAAGGACTAAAACAAGCATCTTGGCGAAAATTGACGGATCAAGCATTGGCATTATTGGATAAAGCCACTATTAAAGAGCTGCTTCCCACAGAATTTAACCCTAGTGGGTATGATTTGAAAAGTGCAGTGCAGTTTTTACATCGACCGCCGGCGGGTACCCTATCTGAAATGTTGGAAAAAGGGGAACATCCGGCACAACAGCGTTTAGCATTTGAAGAGCTGTTGGCACATAACTTAGCAATGCAAAAAAGTAAGCAAGATGCACAACAGAACTCAGCGATTGTGTTACGTTATCAGAGCAATATCAAGCAACAATTCTTGGCAACGTTGCCATTTACCCCAACAAAAGCACAATTACGAGTAGTAGAAGAGATTGAGCAGGATCTGCAACGATCTCAACCGATGATGCGTTTAATTCAAGGCGATGTTGGTTCCGGAAAAACGTTAGTGGCATTATTGGCTTCTTTAGTGGCGTTGGATAATCAGCAACAGGTGGCGATTATGGCGCCAACGGAAATTCTTGCAGAACAGCATTTGCATAATTTTTCTCATTGGCTGGAACCGTTTGGCATTAAGGTCGGTTGGTTAGCGGGTAAAGTAAAGGGCAAAAAACGGCAGCAATCGTTGGAGCAGATCCAAAGTGGTGAAACTCAAATTGTTGTTGGAACGCACGCTTTGTTTCAGGAGCAGGTAGAGTTTCATTCGTTGGCATTAGTGATAATCGATGAACAGCATCGCTTTGGCGTTGAACAAAGGCTACTATTACGAGAAAAAGGTGCTAAAAATGGATTTTATCCGCATCAACTGATTATGACGGCAACACCAATTCCTCGTACATTAGCTATGACGGTATATGCTGATTTAGATATTTCTGTGATTGATGAATTGCCACCAGGAAGAACACCGATTAAAACCGTAGCAATTGCAGAGGAGCGGCGAGATGAATTGGTTCAGCGAGTGTTTCACGCTTGTACTGTGGATAAACGACAAGTTTATTGGGTTTGTACTTTGATTGATGAGTCTGAAGTATTGGAAGCTCAAGCTGCGGAAGCCTTGGCAGAGGATTTGCGAAAAGCATTGCCAACACTTGAGATTGGATTAGTTCATGGAAGAATGAAGTCGCAAGAAAAACAGAATATGATGGATATTTTCAAAGCAGGTGAAATTGATGTGTTGGTGGCAACAACTGTGATTGAGGTAGGAGTTGATGTGCCAAATGCGAGTTTGATGATTATTGAAAATGCAGAAAGGCTGGGATTATCACAACTTCATCAATTGCGCGGACGTGTTGGTCGAGGGAATGTTGAATCTTTTTGTGTACTGCTTTATAAAACACCTTTAGGTAAAATTTCACGACAGCGTTTAGATATTATGCGTAGTAGCAATGATGGTTTTGCTATTGCGGAAAAAGATTTAGAAATTAGAGGTCCAGGAGAAGTATTGGGGGTTAAACAAACAGGTGTTGCAGAGTTTAAAGTGGCTAATTTAGTGCGCAACAGACGATTATTACCAGCAGTGCAACGGTGTGCAAATCAGCTAATGCAAATAAATTCTCCCAATATAGAACAGTTAATTCATCGCTGGTTAGATCAAAAGATAGAATATTCCAATGCATAATTATTCTTTATATCGTCAATACTTACGTGAACTACACTGGCAATCTGATTTTTCAGGATTAAAGCCGATGTATCGAAATTGGTTATCTCTGCATGGTTCGTTGACTGCAGCATTAAAACAAAAATGCCGCAAGCTTAATGTATTTCCTGTGTTTGAAGGATGGATAGTTACATCACAAGAAAAACAGATAGGATTTCATTGTGATAGTGATAAATGTTGGTTGAGGGAAGTTGTGTTAATTGGCGATGGGCAGGAATGGATTTTTGCTAGAACTTTTATTCCGGAATATACATTTGCATTTTATAGTGAGAAAATTTACCGATTAGGAAAAATGCCGTTGGGCTCTTGGCTGTTTCAACAAAATGTACAACGAACCGAAATAAAATGGGGAGCGAATCATCAGCATTATGCTCGTTGTTCAACATTGAGTTTACAGCAGCGCCCCTTTTTTGTGAGTGAACTTTTCCTAAAAGATTTTTGGCGAAAACTTAAATATCTGAATGTTTAAGAGAAATCTGTTTATTGGTTGAATCAGTCTATTTTATGGCGGATAATTCTTCCATTTCCTTTCAAATGCCATTTGTCGTGAAGTTATTTTGATAAAATTAATTAAAGCACAACAAATCACAAACTTATAAAAATTATCTAAATTATGACAAAAAATCCAACAATTCTATTTTTTGATTCCGGTGTCGGCGGATTAAGTGTCTACCGTGAAGTAAAAGCATTATTGCCCAATTATAATTATCTTTATTGCTTGGATAATGCTTGCTTTCCTTATTCAGAAAAACCGGGAAAACTGCTGGAACAACGATGTGTTGAAATTTGCCAAAAAATTGCTATAAACCAACAAATCGACTTGATTGTTATTGCTTGTAATACCGCCAGTACAATAGTTTTGCCAGCAATGAGAGCTGCTTTTAATTGTCCAATTGTAGGAACTGTTCCAGCAATTAAACCGGCAGCAGAAAAAACGCAAACGAAAGTGATAGGTTTACTGGCAACGAAAGGTACGATTACACGCCCTTATGTAGATGATTTAATTCAACAATATGCAAAAAATTGCGAGGTAAGACGTTTAGGTTCAACCGATTTAGTTGAAATAGCGGAACAAAAATTGCACGGCAAAAAAGTCGATTATCTTGCAATTAAGAGAGCAGTTGCCGAATGGCATTATGAGTATGAAATGGATACAGTGGTGTTGGGTTGCACTCATTTTCCTTTATTGAAAGCGGAATTGAAGGCGTGCTTACCGCAAGTTTCTTTCTTTATTGATTCCGGAAAGGCAATAGCGCGCAGAGTGCAATCATTACTTCCACAAGTAACAATAGCCAAGAATAATGATAAGCAAATTGCTTATTGCACAGCACCTTTTGATGATGAAAATGATGTAAAAAAAATGTTTTTTGACTGGGGGTTTACTCAGTTAGAGTTATTGCTGATATGATATTTTCAATAGGATTAGCTGGAGCAAAACCTTGTCACCCTTGGATAGGAAAGGTCTTATCTTGGTATAAAGTAACGCCTTTTAGAGATGGCTATCGTACTATAGCAAATACAAGAATTTGTTCTAGGATGACGAAATTACATTATAAGGTAAAATTAAATGGTCAATCATTTGAATTAAATGATGGGATGTATTTCTTCCCATATGATTATTTCTTACCAAGAAGGGATGACAAAGGTAAGTTTATTATTACAGACAATACGATTGCAATTCATCATAGCACAGGGTTGTGGTAGTTTTGGTTTAAAAATAAGCAATTAAAAAATAAATTAAAAAAATC
>NZ_JTJP01000004.1:0-81770 GCF_001678575.1 Gallibacterium genomosp. 1 | reverse complement strand
GGTATCATCCAGCCTTACTATAGCTAGGGGAGCAAATATCACTTTTGATATATTATTACAGGCTATTGGTGATAAATTAGGCAGAGTACCATATATGTTAGTAGATATTATTTCTATTTTCTATGTGGGATTGGTAATCTATTTCGGATATGAGTTATGTATAAATAATTTATTAGTCTTTTCTCCATTATTAAATATTCCAATGTGGCTGATTAATTTATCAATTCCTATAGGTGGTGTGTTGATGTTAATAGAGCAAATACATTTTCTTATAAAACATAAGGATGGAAAATTATGTTAGTAATTGCATTTTTAACTTTCTTTATATTAATTATTCTTGGAGTACCTATAGCTTTTTCTATGGGATTAGGAGCAGTGATTGCAATAATGGCTAATGATTTGCCATTGACTTTGATATCTCAACGCCTATTTTCTGGATTAAATACTTTTTCCCTGTTAGCTATTCCTTTTTTTATGTTGGCAGGTGAATTAATGGAACATGGTGGTATATCTAAAAGATTAATATATTTATCAAAATGTCTGGTCGGTCATTTTAAAGGGGGACTGGGAATGATAGATATCTCTACATCCGTAGTATTTGCTGGAGTTTCCGGTTCTGCAGCAGCAGATACTGCAGCCGTAGGTTCTTTAATGATCCCATCTATGAAAAAAAATGGATATCCAGCTGGATTAAGCGCTGTATTGCAAGCTGTTGCTGGCTCTCTAGGACCTATTATCCCTCCTTCACTTACGGCTATTATTTTTGCTTCTTTAACAGGGTTATCTATCAAAGATTTATTTTTAGCGGGTGTTGTTCCTGGTATAGCAATAGCATTAGGTTTAGTTATTGTTACTTATATTTATGCTAAAAAATTAAAATTAGGAGGAGATAGTAAGGCATCAAGAGAGTTATTATGTATGGCTATGAAAAATTCATATTTAGCTTTATTAATGCCGTTTATTATTATTGGAGGAATTCTAGCTGGATTATTTACTCCTACAGAAGCAGGAGCAATAGCTGTTATATATGCTTTTTTTGTTGGAATATATTATAAGGAATTAAACTTTTATAAAGTTAAAAAAGCTATAATTAATGCGGCAACAATGACTGCTATGTGTACTCTAATTATTTCTGGAGCAACTGTATTATCTTGGATTATTGCTTTTACAAGATTGCCAGAGGTTATTATAAATTTTTTAACAGGAATTACAGATAGTCCATATGTAATTTTATTTTTATTAGTTTTATTTCTGCTATTTATTGGTATGTTTGTCGAAACAATAGCGGCGACAATTATTGTTGCTCCAATATTAATGCCAATAGCTTATCAGTACGGTATAGATCCGATTCAATTTGCAATTATAATGATCGTTGTTTTAGTTTATGCTGGAGTTACTCCACCAGTAGGAGGAGTCTTATTTATTACTATGGGGATAGCAGAGGTTAAATTAGATAAAACTTTAAAATATCTATTACCGTATTTGTCTATAGTATTTTTTGTTATTTTATTAATGATTTTATTTCCAAGTTTTTCATTGTGGATTCCTAGGATACTTTCATAAATATTATTTGTTTGATTGAATAAATTATAAATATGCTAGTGAAGCACCTATTTAGATAAGAAGTTTATTTAAATATAACGGCTATAACTATAAGTTGTGAAATATTAAATCGTTTATTTCATCATATAGATTTTAGGAGGCATAAAATGTCTAAAACATTAGATGTAATCTGTTTGGGGCGTGTCGCAGTCGATCTTTATGCACAACAGATTGGTTCTCGTTTGGAAGATGTGAGCAGTTTTTCAAAATATTTAGGTGGTTCTTCCGGTAATGTTGCGTATGGAACGGCGATTCAAGGTTTGAAGTCGTCAATGTTGGCAAGAGTTGGCGATGAGCATATGGGGTGTTTTTTGCGAGAAGAATTGCAAAGTGTTGGTGTGGATACCAGTCATTTAATTACTGATAAAGAGCGTCTTACTGCATTAGTTATTTTAGGAATCAAAGATAAGGAAACATTTCCTCTTATTTTTTATCGTGATAACTGTGCAGATATGGCGATCACAGCGGATGATTTTGATGAAGAATACATTGCCTCAGCAAAAGCATTAGCCATTACAGGTACGCATCTTTCTCATCCTAAAACACGTCAAGCAGTTTTAACCGCTTTAGAATATGCTGGACGAAATGGAACAAAACGGTTGTTGGACATCGATTATCGTCCGGTATTGTGGGGATTGACTTCTCTAGGTGATGGTGAAACGCGCTATATAGATTCTGAAAAGGTAACGAAATCATTGCAGGAAGTATTACATCATTTTGATGTACTGGTTGGAACAGAAGAAGAATTTCATATTGCAGGAGGATCAACGGATACTTTGACAGCATTGAAGAATATCCGTAAATATAGTCAGGCGACTTTAGTGTGTAAACGAGGTGCATCAGGGTGTTCTGTCTTTGAGGGGGATATTCCTAATGATCTGGATGGTGGCTTGAATGTTTATGGCGTTCGTGTTGCTGTTTTGAACGTGTTGGGTGCCGGCGATGCGTTTATGTCCGGGTTATTGCGTGGTTATGTTAACGGAGAAGGATGGGAACAGGCGTGCCGTTATGCTAATGCGTGTGGGGCTTTAGTGGTATCTCGTCATGGTTGTGCTCCGGCAATGCCAACAAAAACTGAGTTAGATGATTATTTATCTCGATCTGAGTGTGTTCCTAGACCAGATCTTGATAGTAGATTGAATCATCTACATCGTGTTACCACTAGAAAGCAACAATGGGATAATGTCTGTATTTTTGCTTTCGATCATCGTTTACAACTTGAGGAAATGGCGAAGAAATGTGGGGCGGATCTTCATCGAATCCCTGAGCTGAAAAAATTATTGTTGAAAGCCGCAGAGCAAACAGCAGCAGAAGAGGGAATTGCAAATGGTCAAGCAGGGATTTTGGCAGATACTACATATGGACAAGATGTATTAAATGCAATTACCGGAAAAAAATGGTGGATTGGTCGTCCGATAGAACAACCTGCCTCACGACCATTGGCGTTGGAGCACGGTGATTTGGGTAGTCAATTAATATCCTGGCCTAAAGAGCATATTGTGAAATGTTTGGTTTTTTATCATCCAAATGATAATGAAGGAATGAAACAAGCTCAGGATAAAAAATTGCTTGAGGTGTATCAGGCTTGTTGTCGTACAGGTCACGAATTATTGTTAGAGATCATTTTACCATCAACAATGGAACAAAAAGAGAGCTATTATCTTGATGTTGTTCGTCATTTGTATCAATTAGGTATAAAACCGGATTGGTGGAAATTGCCGGGGTTAAAAGCAGTCACTTGGCAGCAGCTTACAGCGGTGATTTCAGCCAATGATCCTTATTGTCGTGGCGTCTTGATCTTAGGTCTAGATGCGCCGGAAAGTGTCTTTGATGAAACTTTTAAAGAAGCCGCTAATGCAGATATCGTCAAAGGATTTGCAGTTGGAAGAACTATTTTTGCAGAAGCGTCAGCCAAATGGTTAGCAAATGAAATTAATGATGATGTGTTAATGAAGTCTGTTCGTGAAAAATATCAGCGGTTGATTCATTTATGGAAAAAGTATAAAGGGTAAAGATTAGTTATCATTATATGTGTTAAACGGCTAATTTTGTTGGGAAATTAGCCGTTTTTATTATGATTTTTGTTTAAAAGCAAGTGAAATTGCCAAACTTTGCACAAGATTCATTGTTGAACATTGTGAGCGAAATCCATTGATATGAGCTTCTTTTATAATGAACGCGATATCACTAAAACTGACTAAAGGACTTAACTGACTGTCTGTAATTGCGATTTGTCTAATTCCAGCTTTAGCTACAGAGTCCAAAATATTAAGTGTTTCTTTGGCATAAGGCGAAAAACTGATTGCAACGACAACATCGCCTGGTTTTATAATATTTAATTGTTCTTCAAACATCCCACCTAAACCATCAATAATAAAGGAGCGCCGATTAAGATGATGTAAAGCATAATTTAAATAACAGGCTACACTATATGAACGTTTTAATCCAATAATGAATATAGTATTAGCAGAATCAAGTAATTGTACTGCTTCATTTAGTTGTTTTGGGTCAATGCTATTAGATAATTGTGTGAGAGCTGCCGCATTGGCATGAGAAAAAACGGCGAGAATATTTTCAGGGCTACTTTGTTCATTTCTTTTTTCACCTATTTTATAGAATAATTCTGCACGTTCTTGGTAATCTGCTGTTGATTCTATTAAGCTTTCTTTGAAAATTTGTTTCATTTCATTAAAGCCTTTGAAACCAAATACATTTGCAAAACGGATTAATGTAGAGGGGGGAACATCTGCTCGCTCTGCAATTATAGCAACAGTATCAAAAACAACACTATTTGGATTATCTAAAATATATTTGGCAACTTGTTTTAGTCGTTTACTTAAGTTGTCATAACGTTCTCTAATTTTATTTTCTAATTCTTCAACTTTCATTGATGTATTCATAGTAAAAGGAATCGGTAATGATGGAAATGTAAGCAATATTCTAAAGTATCTAGATCAAAATTGGAAAGGTGTTTTGGATATTTGATATAGATTAATAAATAAAAAGCATAAATTTTTTGTGATAGTGATCACCTTTCTTTACTTTCCTTATTGTTGTGAAACCGGTTTCATAATAGGTTTAAGTATAAATTTAGTCATTATGTTAACGGGAGTTCCTTATGAAAAAATCAATTTTAGCATTGCTGTTATCTTCTTTAGTATTACTCAATGGATGTGATGATAAAAATACTTCTGATACAGGAAAAGTAAATGTTGTTGCTGCACATAATCAGACAAATTTAGATAGTCCTTATCAGACAGGAATGTTAAAACTTAAAGATGATGCGGAACAATCTCAACTATTTAATATTGAGGTGCATGCCGGAACTATTGGTACAAATGAAAATGAATTAGTTGAAAAACTTATTTTAGGTGGTGCTGATGTTGTTTTAGTTTCACCAGGATTTATGACTTCATTAGGAATTGATGAAGTAGATATATTTTCTCTACTCTATCTTTTCAATGATTATAAACACTGGGAAAAAGTTGTTGATGGAGATATCGGTAAGAAGATTGCAGATATTATCTATGAAAAATCGGGTAAAAAATATTATGTGAAAAGTTATTGGACTGCTGGTGTTCGTCATTGGTATGGTAAGAAACCAGTATTTAAACCGGAAGATTTAAAAGGGCTTAAAATTAGAACTCAAACATCCGGTGTTGTTTCTGATTATTGGCTAAGTGTTGGGGCTATCCCTACATCAGTTGCCTGGGCGGAGTTGTACCAAGCATTAAGCAGCAATGTTGTTGATGGTGCTGAAAATGCCTACCCTTATTTAGTTCCAATGGAACACCACAAAACAAATAATGGTAAATATATTTCTGAAACTGGTCACGATTATACAACAAGATTTTTATTAGTGCGTTCAGGATTATGGGATAAATTAGATGATAAACATAAGGAAGTATTTGAAAATGCAATGAAAGCAGCGACAGATGCTGAAAGAAATGCAGTTTATGCAGAAGAAAAAAATTACAAAGAAAAAGCTATTGCTGATGGAGCAAAAGTTAATAGTCTTGATACTACACCATTTGTCATAAAAGCAGTTGAAATCCAGGATAAATGGGGTAAAGAACATACTATGATAGATGTCATAGAGCAAATTAGAGAACTGGCTAAGGATTAATTATGCGTAAGGTGATTGATATCATAGCTAAATTGGAGCTAATAATTAGCGCCTGTTTCCTTTCAATATTTGTGATGACAACATTTATACAAGTTATTAGTCGCTATTTTCATATCAGTGTTATTTGGACAGAAGAGCTTTCAGTAAATGCTTTTATTTGGTCGATATTATTAGGCGCAGCAGTAATGACAAGAAAAAAAAGACATTTCAGCTTTTCTTTCTTAAAAAACAAAATAGAATCAGAACAATATAAATGTATATTATCTCTTATTCAGAATGGGATAATATTATGTTTTTCTATAATATGTCTAGTCTACTCAGCTGAAATTACTTCATCATTTTGGAATTCTAAATGGGTTACTATACCTATTTTTAGACAGGGATATGTTTGGTTGATTTTACCAATTACTTTTTCAAGTATTATCCTATTTTTATTAGAAGACTGCTTTGATAAAATTAGTTTGCTGATAAGGAAAAAATAATGACACTTTTAGCTATTACTATATTATTTATATTGTTTATATTTATTGGAATTCCTATTGCATATTCTATTGCTATTTCTGCTTTACTTGGGATTGCTTTTATTGGTAATGTTCCATATACAGTTATTCCAATGAAAATGTTTTATGGCTTAAATTCCTATGTTTTATTAGCTGTTCCTTTATTTATTTTAACTGCTTCTATTATGAATAGAGGAAATATTTCAAAGAAATTAATCAACTTTTCATTAGGAATTGTAGGACGTTATCCTGGTGGTTTAGGACATGCAAATATTTTAGTTTCTATGTTATTTGCTGGAGTAAGCGGTTCATCTCAAGCAGATACAGCAGGAATAGGAAAAATATTGATCCCGAATATGATAGATAAAGGCTATAGTAAAGAAATGGCTGTAGGCGTTACAGCAGCATCCTCGACAATAGGGAGTATTATTCCACCAAGTATTACTATGGTTATTTACGCTGGATTAACGAATACCTCTGTTGGTAAGTTATTTATTGGGGGGTTATTGCCAGGAATATTAATTGGTTTGGGAATGATGGCTTTTGTTTATTATGTCGCGATAAAAGAACATTTACCAAAAGAAAAACCGATAACATTATCTCTATTTTGGCAACTTTTTAAGCAGTCATTGCCAGCATTATTAACCCCATTAATTATTATTTTAGGTATCGTATTTGGTATCTTTACTGCAACTGAAGCTGCAGCATTTTCGGCGATTTATGCATATTTAGTGAGTGCATATTATTATAAAACTATTAGTTATAGAGATATTCCTAAAATATTAATAGAAACATTGGAGCTAAGTTGTTTATCTTTATTTGCACTGGCAGCTGCCTCAGCATTGGGAGAGTTTCTAGGATATATGAAAATCAACCATATTGTTGCTGGATTTTTTAGCAATTTATATAGTGGAGAATACTTATTTTTCTTATTAATTATTTTATTTTTCCTATTTATCGGAACATTTATGGATGCTATTCCAGCAATGGTATTATTTGTTCCTGTCATTTATCCTGTAGCACAATCTATAGGTGTTGATCCTGTCCAATTAGGAATTGTAATTATTATTACATTATCTATAGGATTAATTACACCTCCTTATGGATTGTGTTTGTTAATTTCTAGTGTAATTGGTGGATTGTCTATAGATAGATCATTTAAAGCTGTTTTACCGTATATAGCAATTATTTTAGTAGTGCTGGCTGTTGTTATATTTATTCCGAGTATTCTATTAAGTGATATTATAATTAGTTAATTATGTTATGAGATATGCAAAAAAAAGCAACGATAAATGATGTAGCAAAATTAGCGAAAGTAAGTAAAGCTACAGTATCAAGATTTTTAAATAAAAAATTTAATTTAATAGCTCCAGATACTGTAGCTAGGATAGAAAAGGCAGTTGAAAAATTAAATTACTTCCCTAGCCAAATTGCACAAGGAGTAAAAAGAGGAAATACTAAACTGATTGCTCTCATTGTCTCTGATATAAATAACTCTTATTCAATTGAATTATTTCAAGGCGTAGAAAAGTATGCTTTTGAGAATGACTATGCACTATTGTTATTTAGTACAAATGATAGTTTTGAAAGAGAAACAAAAATTTTAAAATCATTATCTAGTTATCAGGTTGAGGGAGTAATTATTCAAAGTTTACAGATAGAAAATTATGTTCTTTCTTCTTATAGTATTCCTGTTGTTTCTGTAGATAGAGAGATATCTAATTACAAATGTGATCTAGTGGGATTGGATAATAAAAAATCTACTAGAATGATGATTGATTATTTATTAAATAAGAAATTTAATGCATTACTATTCGTGACAGAAAATGTGCAGTTAAGTCAAGCGAGATCAATCAGAGTACAAACATTTAAAGAATATATTGTAAGTAATATTAATGTGATAGGGAAAGTTTTAGAAGTAAATGATTCAGAAAATTCTTCTTTTTTAAAAAATGAAATTTTAAATTTCTTTATCAAGAATAAAGATAAAAAAATAGCTATTATCTCTGTAAATGGAAAGGTAGTATTGAATTTATTATCTATGCTTGAAAAAATAGAGATAAAGGTGGGTAAGGATATTGGATTTATTACATTTGATAATCCTAATTGGAGTAATATTATACCAGGAGGAATATCTGTATTAGAGCAACCTACTTACGATATTGGTTATATGGCTTGTAAATTACTAATAAATAGGATTAATAAATCAGTTGTAGAAAGAAATAATATTGCTTATTCCGGAAGGTTAATTGAACGAGGTTCTACAATATTATAGAGGATAAAATATGAAAAATATTTTTGATGTAGTGACTTTTGGTGAGGCAATGATAATGTTTATTGCAGGGGAAGAAAAACCTTTAGATGATGTTAGTTATTTTAGTAAAGGAGTTGCAGGAGCAGAATTGAATGTTGCTACGGGCATAGCCAGATTAGGTTTTAATGTAAGTTGGATTAGTAAAATAGGAAAGGATTCTTTTGGTAGAACAATATTAAATTATTTAAATAAGGAAAATATTAATAGTGATTTTGTTAAAATAGATTCTACGCATAGAACCGGATTTCAATTAAAATCTAAATTAAAAAATATGAACGGTGATCCTGAAGTTGAATACTTTAGAAGAGGATCTGCTGCTAGTTATTTATCTATTGCAGATCTGGATAAAGTAATAAATACTAAATTCTTGCATATTACAGGAATTGCTCTGGCTTTATCGGATAATTGTTTTGATGTAGCAGAATATTTGATAAATCAAGTTCGTAGTAAATCCGGAATAATCACATTTGATCCTAATCTTCGCCCTGTTCTTTGGAAAAACGAAGATATTATGAGAGAGAAGATTAATTATTTAGCTTCTAAGTCAGATATTGTTTTACCGGGAGTTAATGAAGGAAAGATATTGACAGGATATGACTCTAATGAAGATATTGCTAATTTTTATATAAAAAATGGAGCCAAAAAGGTCATTATAAAATTAGGAAAAAAAGGTGCTTATTTTAGAGATTCAATTGGGAATGAGGGGACTGTTCCGGCGGTTAAAGTTGATAATATTATTGACACTGTTGGTGCTGGCGATGCTTTTGCTGTGGGAGTAATTAGTGCTTTATTAGAAAATAAGACATTGGAGCAAGCTGCTAAAAGAGGAAATTTTTTTGGTGCTTTGGCTATTCAATTTCCTGGAGATAATGACGGTTTACCGAATAAAGAACAATTATCAAAATATGATATATAGGATTTATGAATTATGAAAAAGAAAAAAGTTATTTTATATAAAAAAATTCCCGATGATTTACTAAATATTTTAAAAGATAATTTTGATATAGTATTTTTTAATAAAATTAATAAGGAAAATTATTCTGAATTTATTAAGCAATTATCTTCTGCCGAAGGGTTAATCGGTTCTAGTTTTGATTTAAAAGGAGATATCTTAGATAACGCCGATAATTTAAAAGTTATTTCTACTATTTCAGCAGGTTATGATAATTTTGATGTTAATCAATTAACAGAAAAAGGTATAAGATTAATGCATACACCTGATGTTTTGACTGATACTACAGCAGATCTAGTTTTTACATTATTATTGTCAACGGCTAGACGAGTAGTGGAAACATCAAATTTTATATATCAAGGAAAATGGAAAAAGGGTATTGATGAATCCTTATTTGGAACAGATGTACACCATAAAAAAATAGGTATTATTGGGATGGGAAAAATTGGTGCAGCTGTGGCAAAAAGGGCTTACTTAGGGTTTGATATGGAAGTTTTATATACAAATAGAAGTAGAAAATTTGATGTAGAAAATGATTATAAGGCTAAATGGTATAGTTTAGATGAATTATTGAAGTTATCTGATTTTGTTTGTATTACTTTGCCATTAACAAAAGAAACAGAAAAATTGATTAATAAAGAAAAATTGTTATTAATGAAGCCTTCTTCTATTTTGATTAATGGTGGTCGCGGTAAGATAATTGATCAAAATGCTTTAATAGAAGTATTAAAAGAAAAAAGGATTTTAGCTGCTGGTTTAGATGTGTTTGAGCAAGAACCCTTACCATTGGATTCGGAATTATTGAAATTAGATAATGTAGTAATGACTCCACATATAGGATCGGCGACTTTTGAAACAAGATATAATATGGCGAAGGAAGCTGTTTATAATTTGATTGAGGCATTTAAAGTAGAAAAGCCACAGAAGAATTTAGTTAATAGTAATGTAAATTAATAAAGTGAGACCTCCTAGATAGTCAGCTTTAGGAGGTTTTTTGTTTTGTGAATTCCCCTTGAAATCTATCAAACTTTCCCCAAATACAACAGCTATGTTTGTATGAAAAAAGGATAATAACAATGTCAAATCCATTACTTAATTTTCAAGGGTTACCTCAATTTTCTAAGATAGAAGTGCAACACATTCAGCCAGCAATTACAAAATTAATTCAAGAGTGTCGTGATATGGTTGAAAAAGTGTTAAAACAGGGCAAATTTACTTGGCACGATTTTTATTTGCCATTGGCAGAAGTAAATGATCGTTTAAGTAAAGCTTGGTCTCCAGTAGCACATTTGAATGCAGTCAAGAATAGTTCAGAGTTAAGGGAAGTGTATCAAGCGTGTTTACCATTGCTTTCCGAATACAGCACTTGGATTGGACAACATCAAGGTTTGTATCAAGCCTATTTACAGTTAAAAAATAGTGCCGAGTTTGAAACATTAGCTAAAGATCAGAAGAAAGCAATTGAAAATAGTCTGCGTGATTTTGAATTATCTGGGATTTCATTGCCTGCTGAACAGCAACAACGTTATGCAGAAATTGTTGCACGTTTATCGGAATTAAGTTCGCAATTTAGTAATAACGTGCTGGATGCCACAATGGGCTGGGATAAAGTTATTACTGATGAGCAAGCATTGTCCGGTTTGCCTGAGAGTGCGTTGTTGGCTGCAAAAGCATCGGCAGAGAGCAAAGGTGTGGAAGGTTATCGTTTTACGTTAGAGTTCCCAAGTTATTTGCCGGTAATGACTTATTGTGAGAATCGAGCATTGCGTGAAGAGATGTATAGAGCATTTACCACTAGAGCGTCAGATCAAGGTCCGAATGCTGGTAAATGGGATAATTCTGCGATTATGCAAGAAATTTTGACGCTTAGATATGAATTGGCAAAATTGTTAGGTTTTAAAACTTATGCTGATCTATCTTTAGCAACTAAAATGGCGGAAAGTCCAAAACAGGTGTTGGATTTCTTAACTGATCTTGCCCATCGTTCGAAAGCACAAGGGGATAGAGAGTTTGCTGAATTACAGCAATTTTGTGAAAACAATTTTGGTATTGAGCATTTAGAGCCTTGGGATATTACCTTCTACAGTGAAAAACAAAAACAGGCACTTTTTGCCATTAATGATGAAGAACTTAGACCATATTTCCCAGAAAATCGCGTATTATCTGGTTTATTTGAGGTGGTTTCACGGATTTTTAAGATTAATGCAGTAGAACGTTTTGATGTAGATACTTACCATCCTGATGTTCGTTTTTTCGATTTGGTTGATGAAACTGGGGAAATCAGAGGAAGTTTTTATCTGGATCTTTACGCTCGAGAACATAAACGTGGTGGCGCTTGGATGGATGATTGCATTAGTCGAAAACGGAAATTAGATGGTTCATTGCAAAAACCGGTAGCGTATTTAGTGTGTAATTTTAATCGTCCGGTGGGAGATAAACCGGCCTTGTTTACACACGATGAAGTAACGACTTTATTCCACGAATTTGGTCACGGTATTCATCATATGTTGACGAAAATTGAAACTGGTGATGTTTCTGGTATTAATGGTGTGCCTTGGGATGCAGTCGAATTGCCAAGCCAATTTATGGAAAATTGGTGTTGGGAAGAAGAGGCTCTAAACTTTATTTCTGGTCATTATCAAGTTCACGAGCCATTGCCAAAAGAGAAATTATCGCAATTGATTAAAGCGAAGAATTTCCACGCAGCGATGTTTGTATTGCGTCAGTTGGAATTTGGTTTATTTGATTTCCGTCTGCATTATGAATTTGATCCGAATAAAAAAGATCAATTGAAGCAGATTGCAAAAGAGGTGAAAAAAGACGTGGCAGTATTCCAAACTCCTGATTGGGTACGCACACCTCATAGCTTTAGTCATATTTTTGCAGGTGGTTATTCCGCTGGTTATTACAGTTATCTTTGGGCAGAGGTATTATCGGCAGATGCGTTTTCTCGTTTTGAAGAAGAAGGTATTTTTAATGCAGAAACAGGGAAATCATTTTTAGATAATATTTTGACGCAGGGTGGATCAGAAGAACCGATGACATTGTTTAAACGTTTTAGAGGACGCGAACCTAAGTTGGACGCGTTGTTAAGACATAAGGGAATTAAGTAGTTGCTGTAAACTAATCATAAAATGGCAGGTTTAATAATGAGATTAACCCTGCCATTTTTATTTTGATTAACGCCAAATATTCGCTTTAACTCGAGAGGCTAAATGAGGATATTTTTCAACCTTAAATATAGGCGATTTAGTTGTTTTTAATTGTTGTTGGTAATCTCTTAAAAGTAGCCAGACGATTGGCGAAAGTAATAGAATTGCAATTAAGTTAATCATTGCCATTAACCCCATAAAAGTATCAGCCATATCCCAAACTAATTGCATTTTTTGAACTGCACCAAAATAAACCATTGCTAGCACTAACATTCTAAATAACATAATCATTGTTGGATTATTTTTAATAAATTTAATGTTTCCTTCTGCATAAGCGTAATTACCGATAATGGTTGAGAAGGCAAACATAAATAAAATTAAAGCAAGGAAATCTTTTCCCCAAGCACCAACTTGATGCTCAATAGCAAGTTGAGTTAATTGAGCTCCAGTAATTTCAGAAGAGATGGATTCACCAGAAAGTAAAACAATAACGGCAGTTGCGGTACAGATAACAATAGTATCAACAAAAACGCCCAACATTTGAATGAGGCCTTGGCTGACAGGGTGATCAACATCTGCAGTTGCAGCCGCATTAGGTGCAGATCCCATTCCTGCTTCATTGGAGTATAGACCTCGTTTGATGCCATACATCATAGCTTGTGAAAATATTGCACCGAAAAAACCACTAGCGGCAGCATCAAAATTGAATGCGGAAGAAATAATGAGATGAATGGTAGTTGGTAATAACGAAAAATTTTTGCATAAAATAAAAACAGCCATAGCAATATAGAGCAATGCCATCAAAGGCACTAAGACTTCTGCAATTTTAGAAATTCTACGAATTCCACCAAAAATCATTGGTGCAGTGAGAATGACTAGTGCAACACCAGTTGCTTCCGGTGTCCATCCCCAAGCCCCGTTTCCTGCTTCAGCAATGGTGTTTGATTGTACAGCGTTAAATACAAAACCATAAGTAATAATCAGACAGATCGCAAATAGCCAGCCGAACCAACGCTGTTTTAAGCCGGAAGTAATATAATAAGCTGGGCCACCACGAAAATGTCCGGCAAGATCTTTTACTTTGAATAATTGCGCTAAAGAGGATTCAGCAAATGCACTGCTCATTCCAAGCAGAGCCGTCATCCACATCCAAAATACTGCACCAGGACCACCATAAGTGATTGCTAATGATACACCTGCAATGTTGCCAACTCCGACTCGACTCGCTAATCCGGTTACAAAAGCTTGAAACGGGCTGATGGCGTGCTTTCTATCAACACTACGGGCTCCAAGCATTTCGCGAATACTTTGTGGCAGTAAGCGGATTTGGACAAAAAACATTGATAATGTGAAATAAAGCCCTGTACCTAACAACATAATTGTGACGATATTCCACAGAGGATCATTAATGTTTTTAATTAATTGGTGTAAAACTTCCATTATTGTTCTCCGTGTTGTAATGTTTTATCTCTTCTTATATTTATCGTGCACGATAACATAAGCTTGTTATAAAAAAAATAAAAATTTAATTTATATAGAATTTTATCGATTTTTTAGCATTTAATGGATAAAAATACCTTAATTTTTAATCAAACCATAAAGGTAATCGAATTTCGATAGATAAACCTCCAAGTTCACTTTTTTGTGCAGAAATATATCCTTGATGCTGTTGTACGGTATTAAATACAATGGCTAATCCTAATCCAATGCCGCCGCTCTCACGTGTACGTGCGGTATCAATACGATAAAATGGTTGGAATATATTCTGATACTCACTTTCATCGATACCATTACCATCATCTTCTACTATCATAATCAGTTCATTTTTGTTAATAGAGAAAGAGACTTTAATCGTATTGTTACCATATTTTTCTGCATTACGGATAATATTTTCTAATGCTCCAGCCAGTGCGTTTGGATTACCATTAATACGATAACGATGGGGGTGTTTTATTTTATTATTAACAATTAGCTGTTGCTTGGATTGTTCTGTTTCAAAACGTGCATTTTCGAGAACGTCTTCCCAAATTTCCTCAATAGGAAATATCTCGTGTTCAAGATGTGTGTTAATTTGTTGACGGGAAATATTTAAAATATCGTTAATCATCTGCTCTAAACGTTCTGCTTCTGTTTCGATTCTGGTTAATTCGGGTGTTTCGCCATTTTTGCGACGCAAAATTGCGGCTGATAATTTTAAGCGTGCTAGAGGTGTTCTTAATTCGTGTGAAATATCGGATAACATTCTTTTTTGCGAGTTTAATAGATTATCTATTGCCGTTACCATTTGATTAAAACTTTTGCCTACTGCTCGAATTTCTTTAGGTCCATTTTTTTCAAGATCAGTATTAATTGAAAAATTACCGACAGCAACATTATTTACCGCTTTACGTAATTCAATAATTGGTTTAGTAATTCGATAAGATAGGATTAATAATAACGGTGCAGTTAAAATCACAATAATGATCAGCATTAAGACTGGTTTGTCAAAAAATGCTTGGATAATTGGAGAAAGAGGCTTAGTTGGTTTTATAAAATAAATGCGATAAGTATCTAATTTATCTAAGTTATTTGCACTATTATCTAATTTAATTTGAAATGGTCCTATAATCTGAGTGTCATCAAATTGCTTTTTTTGTGGAATTAGTGGGCTATTTGAGTGGTAGATAAAATCCCTTAAATTTACTAGATCTTTATAATTTTTACTAAAAATAACATCATTATTGTTAATAAAAGCAAAATTTAAGTTATACTTTTTTTCCAAAAAGTTATCAGTGTTTTTTATATTTAACACATCTGTAGAATTCATTTTTTCCATTATAGAAAAAACGATACTATTGTAATCATTTAATTCTCTTGATTCGATTAAGGAGTAATTTCGGGAATCAAAAGAAGGTAAAATAACAGCGATGGTAAATGCAATGCAGAAAATTAATATAAAAAAGAGATATATTTGACCGGTCAGGGAAGTAAATGGTCGTAATATTGCATTTTTCATCAAAAACTCCTTAGTTTAAAATGCTGTTATTTGCGATGATAGAATTATTGAATTTTGAAAGTATCACTTCTTTTACACTAGCTCAATTCATAAAGTAGTGTTGTATAGTTGCTCTGTGGGGAGAAACAGAGCTAAAAGTTGATGTATACGTATAATAAGATAAAGCCCTCATTGTTGAGGGCTTTTACCAAAATCAAAGATGATTATTGTTCAGTAACAAGAAGATAACCTCTTCCTCTTAATGTTTTGAACCAAGGTAAATTATCTTTTCTTGGTGGTAATTTCTTACGTAAATTGGACATATGCATATCAATCGCCCGATCAAAAGGGGTTAAGCGCTTACCCAAAATTTCAATTGAAAGTAATTCGCGAGATAGGATATGTCCTGGGTTACGGATAAGCATTGATAATAATGCGAATTCTGTACCGGTTAATTCTAAATCTTTACCTTGATACATTACCTGCTGACGACCAGGAAATAACACGATGTCATCAAAATATAATGTTCTTTGATCATCACTGTTGTTTAATTCAATATTGCTGATATTAGGAGATGTCGGCAATTTCGTTGCTCGACGAAGAATTGCTTTAATACGAGCAACAAGTTCGCGGTCATTAAATGGTTTTGATAGGTAATCATCCGCACCGAGTTCCAAGCCTAAAATTCTATCAACATCATCACCACGTGCGGTTAGCATTAACACTGGTGTATTATATTTTTGACGAATCTGCTTTAATGTTTCGATACCGCCAAGTTTAGGCATCATAATATCCAATAGAATAAGATCATAACTGAGATCTAAAGTATGTAATGCGTCTTCTCCGTTGTGTACTACTTCAACTTCAAAGCTCTCCATTGCTAAAACTTCAGCAAGTAAACTTGTAAATTCGACATCATCATCGACCAGAAGTATTTTAGGCATAAAATCGTCCCCTAACTAATAAATTGGATTATTGTATAGCAATATTGGATGTAATAATAGTTTATTAAGGATATAAATAAGGAAAAGTTTATTGATATAGTGTAATTTTGATGAATTTATAGATTAGCTGTGGTTAGTTTTTAGTTTAATGGCAACTATATAGTTAATGCTAATTTATTTAAATTATTTTTAATTATTGGTGGTATTTAAGTAAAGGAAGAAAGTAAAAACCCCGACTAAGCGGGGTTTATCTAATTTAGAATAACAGATTAAAGTTGATCTGCATTTTTCTTCAAGTATGCTGCAACACCTTCAGGGTTGTCTTTCATACCTTCTTTACCTTTTGACCATTGTGCAGGGCAAACTTCGCCGTGTTCTTCGTGGAATGCAAGCGCATCAACCATACGAAGCATTTCATCAATATTACGTCCTAATGGAAGATCATTCACAACTTGGTGACGAACAACACCGTTTTTGTCAATTAAGAATGATGCACGTAATGCAACACCAGCTTCAGGGTGTTCAATACCGTATGCTTGAGCGATAGCGTGTTTAACGTCAGCTACCATTGCGAATTGAACTTCGCCAATACCACCTTTATCTACAGGAGTTTTACGCCATGCATTGTGAGTAAATTGAGAATCAATAGAAACACCGATAACTTCAACGCCACGTTTTTTGAATTCTTGATAACGGTGGTCGAATGCAATAATTTCTGATGGGCAAACGAAAGTAAAGTCTAATGGCCAGAAGAAAATTACTGCTGCTTTGCCTTCAACGTGTTTTTTAAAGTTAAAATTGTCAACGATTTCACCGTTACCTAAAACTGCTGAAGCTGTGAAATCAGGTGCTTGACGAGCTACTAATACCATAATTATCTCCTTGAGAATATCTAATTAATCATAAAACTAAAACAATATTTTTAAAACCATCATTGTTTTAACGCAGTAAAAGATACCGCTTTTACCTCTAAATATACAGTTGTTTTTATCTATCAAATCAATTAATGTTTAATCGATTTATGTACCAAAAAGAGGTTTAATTATGGTAACGCAAATACAACAAAAAAACACTCATTTGATTCACGCTGGTAGAGGAAAAAGAGTTACGCAAGGGAGTGTTAACCCTGTTATTCAGAGAGCATCTTCATTAGTGTTTGATTCAGTGGCAGATAAGAAAAAAGCAACTCAAGAAAGAGCAAAACAGGCACTATTTTATGGTCGTAGAGGTACATTAACACATTTCGCTTTACAAGATCTGATGTGCGAATTGGAGGGAGGGGCCGGTTGTTATCTTTATCCTTGCGGAGCAGCAGCGATTAGTAACAGTCTGTTGGCGTTTGTACAGCAAGGAGATCATATTTTGGTAACTGGCGCGGCATATGAGCCTACTCAAGAATTCTGTAATATCATTTTGAAAAAAATGGGGATCAGTACTACTTTTTATGATCCAATGACGGGAGCGAAAATTGCTGATTTAGTTGAAGATAATACAAAAGTGTTATTTTTAGAAGCTCCTAGTTCTTTAACAATGGAAGTAGCTGATATTCCAGCTATTGTTCAAGCTGTGAGAGCAAAAAAGCCTGATATTGTAATTATGAGCGATAATACTTGGTCAGGAGGACTGTTGTTTCCTGCATTGCAGCACGATATTGATATTTCAATTCAAGCAGGTACTAAATATTTAGTGGGGCATTCTGATGCGATGATTGGTACTGCTGTGGCTAATGCACGAACTTGGGAGCAATTAAGAGAACAGTCTTATTTGATGGGGCAAATGGTGGATGCGGATACTGCTTATGTAACAGCAAGAGGGATCAGAACCTTAGCATTACGTTTGCAACAACAAGGTGAAAGCAGCATTAAAATTGCACAATGGCTTGCACAACAACCGCAGGTGAAAAGCGTATATCATCCGGCACTGCCAAGCTGTCCCGGACACGAGTTTTTTATGCGAGATTTTAGCGGAGCAAGTGGATTATTCTCTTTTGAATTAAATAAGCGGTTGAATGATCAGGAAATTTCGAAATTTCTTGACCATTTTAGTTTATTTAGTATGGCTTATTCTTGGGGAGGGTATGAATCATTAATTTTGGTCAATCAACCGGAAGAAATTGCGAAAATTCGCCCGAATATTGAACGTAAATTGAGTGGGAGCTTAGTTAGAGTTCACGTTGGTTTGGAATCAAGTGATGATCTGATTGATGATTTGGCAGCAGGATTACAACGCATCAGTTAGTAAATGTTCTTCATAAATTTTGGCATAGTTGCAGTTTTTCGACTGCAACTATTTTTTTATTAATTTTTGTTTCTCTTGGGCGATTTGTATAAGGTTGATCAATAGTTTACGATCCACTTTTCGATGACTGTCTAACACTTTTTGCCAGTAATTAATCGCTAAATCATAATGAGCCTGCCTAAAAGCATCATTTGCCAATAATAATAAAGAAGCGGTATCTTCTGCATCAAGCTGTAATGCTTCATCTAGCCATTGTTGTGCTTGAGATGATATATGTTGTTGATCTTTATAATAAAGTGCAGTAGCAGCAGCACCTAAAATATAAGGTTTTCTACCCAATAATACGGTTGCACGAGAGTACGATTCGATAGCATTGCTAAATTCATTATTTTGTGCATAAGCTAAACCTAATTCATACCAATTTTCACCATTATTTGGATCAGTACGAATTTTATTCTGAATAGCGATAATATTGTCTTCATTAAGGCTTACTGTAGTTGTTTCTCTATTTTCTGTTTGTTGTGTATTCTGTTGCTGATTAAGTGTTTGTAGTCTACCGCTATATAAATAATAGCCAACCATTACAACTAGAATAATCACACCAATACCGCAAGCAATTTTTTTAGAATAGTCAGCCATACTGTTAGCAATTTCTTCATCTTTCTGATCTTGCATAAATCGATAGATAATTTCATTGGCAAGTGCTTCATTTTCCTTAAATTTATATTGTTGTAATTGTTGTTGTAATAATTGATTATTTAGTTTTTGATTATGTCGATCCTCACTCTCGGTCGGAGAATGTAAATAAAAAATAACGACTAAAATCAGTAGATAAACGACTACACCTGCGAAAAAAACTAAATTAGCCATTCTGTTCCCGTTGTTGTAGAAAAGTCTCTATACTCTTTTTTTGTTGTGGATCTAATATGGTTTCTCTTCTCTTTTTTAAATAAAACAGTGAAGATAACAAGGCAATGATGCCAGCAACAAATGGAATCAACCAAAGCAAAAAAGTATTTGATGTAAAAGGCGGATCATAACGCACAAAATCACCGAAGCGTTGTGTCATTATTTGGATAATTTCATCATTGCTTTTGCCTTGATTAACCATCGTATAAACTTCCAAACGCAATTCAGCGGCGACATCAGCATTGGATTCTACTAAATTCTGATTTTGGCACTGTGGGCAGCGTAATGTTTTTGCTATCGAAATAGCTCGTTGTTGCGTTTCTTCCGAATTAAATTGAAAAGTTTCAACGATTTCAGCGTGTGTAAAAGCAGTAAAGCAGAGCAATAAAAATAATAATTTTTTCATTAAAAACTCCTCAAAGATGATCCTTTTTCCGCCTGTAATTGTTGAATTAACGGTAACATTTGTTGCTGCCAAATCGTTTCATTAATCGCACCACCTTCAAAAAAATAACGTATTTTCCCATTTTTATCGATAATAAAGGTATAAGGCGCACCGTTGATACCCAATTCTGCTGCAAACATTCCTTTATTATCGAAGGCATTGATAGTGAATGGATTGCCAAGCTGCTGTAATGTTTGCACCGCATTTTCTTGTTTATCTAAATAATTAATACCAACAATCGGTAGTTGATGTTGTTGCGCTATTTTCTTCAATAAAGGGAACTCTTGTTTGCAAAATTGACACCAGCTACCCCAAATATTGATCAGGAAAACTTGATTTTGTGGCAGATCTTGATTCTGCCAATGGCGATGATGATCGTGTAAATCAAGCAAGGAAAATGGCGGCAATGGCTTATTGAGGTGTGATTTCATTTTTTGCAATGGATCTTGGCTGATTCCTAAAAATAGGGTGAGAGCTAATGCTAAAATAAAAAGTGCCGGAATAAAGAGTAACCAACGTTTCATTTTTCACCTTTTAGTTTTGGTTTTCTAGCGTTCCAAACGGCAATAAAACCTCCCAACATTGCTAATAATCCGCCAAACCATAACCAACGGATATAGGGCTTGTAGTGCAAGCGGAATGCAAATTCATTTGCTGAAATTTTATTTCCCATTACGATGTAAAGATCGGATAACCATCCCCATTTTATCCCCACTTCACTCATATTCATTGTACGCACATCATAATAGCGACGTTCAGCACTTATCTCAGCAATGAGACTGTCCTGTTGACTAATCACGAAAAACGTTCGTTCTGCAGTATAGTTCGGACCAATTTCATTGCGGAAACCAAGATAAGTGAATTGATAATTATGCAATGTTTGTGTGTCGCCGGGAGACATTTTAACGCTAATTTCTTTGGCATAATAGTTACTCATTGTGCCACCGATAATACTGATAGCAATGCCTAAGTGTGCCAAGCGCATTGACCATTGTTTTTTATTTTTCCATTGCGAAGAACAGAGAGTATTGAGTAGCAACCACCAAGCCAAACTTAGACTAATAAATGCCCAAATTGAAGGTAAAGAGAAGTTGAAATTCTGCTCTACCAGTATTTGAAAGGATGTAATGACTACTGCTGGAAACAGATATAAAGTGACTTTTTTAATTGACGAAAATGGGAGTTTTTGCCAGTGTAAATATGGCGAAAATAGCATTAATATCATAAGGATAAAAATTAATGGCACGATGAGCCGGTTAAAATAAGGCGTACCGACAGAAATTGTTCCCCAACCTAACATATGGTAGATCATTGGATAAAATGTGCCGATGAAAACAATAAATGTTGCAAGGCTGAATAAAATATTGGCGAATAAAAATGCAGATTCTTTGGAGAATAACTCAAATCTGGCTATTGAATGTAACTCTTTGATACGTAAAGCAAATAATAATAGTCCACATAAAGTGAACAGCAGAAAGATTGTTAATAAAGCGTGTCCGCGTTGCGGATCAATGCTAAATGCGTGTACCGATGCTAAGACGCCTGAACGAACAATAAATGTCCCCAATAAACTCAAGGAAAAGGCAAAAATTGAGAGCAATACCACCCAATAGAGTAAAATTCCTCGTTTCTCATAGATAATAAGTGAATGTAACAGTGCAGTGGCGATTAACCACGGCATCAATGAAGCATTTTCTACCGGATCCCAAAACCACCAGCCACCCCAACCGAGTTCATAGTAAGCCCACCAAGAACCTAATACAATGCCAATAGTTAAAAATGCCCAAGACGCTAGAACCCAAGGACGGCATAATCGTGCGAATGCGGCATTAAATTTTTGATAAATTAAAGCAGCAATAACCAATGAGAAATTGATCGCTAAACCGACATAACCAAGATAAAGCAATGGCGGATGAATGATCAAACCAATATCTTGCAGCATTGGATTGAGATCACGTCCTTCAAGTGGAATTGGATATAACCTATTGAAAGGATTAGATAAAAATAGAATAAAAACCGCAAAACAAAAGCTGATCATTCCCATTAACACCAGCGTTGAGATAACAAGACGCTGATCGTTGTGACGGTTATAACGGGCAAACAGTGCTGTCCAGAGCGAAAGTGAAAAGAGCCAAAACAGCATTGAACCTTCGTGCCCACCCCAAGTTGCAGCAATCTTATAAAATAAGGGCAGGTTGGAATTAGAATGTTGCGCGACATATTCAAGTGAAAAATCATTAGTCGCAAAGGCATAGGCTAACGCCATCAGCGTTATCGTACAGAAAATAGCATAGAGAATGCTTAACGGATAAGCCAATTGTGCGAAAGCGTGTTTGTTTCGCCATAGACCGTAAGCTGGTATAAAAGCTAAACAAAAGGTTAAAGCAACAACAATGAGTAAACTTAAAAATCCAAGTTCAGGCAACATTTTTAATTATTGGCAGAAAATAAGTATTAAAATATGACCTACTTCTTGTAACGGAAGTAGGTCGAAGCTTATAGGCTTTTGCATTTTAGGCAAGTGTCATTTGTCCTGCATATAATGCCCAAAAACGTAAACAAAGTACGCCGAATAAACTTAGTCCGGCAACAAAGAGTATAAACCCTTTGCGATGTTTTACTGTTTCTGGTGCGACTGCATTAAGGAATAATGGGGCAATTAAGCCAATTCCAACTAAACCTATCCAGAAAACATAAGACCAAAAACCACCGCCGATTGCATTATAAAGTGCAACCGTTTTTTGACCGCCTCCAAGGAATAATCCGATACAGAATGCAAAAAGTAGAAATGCTTCAATTAATACCACCGGTAATTCAAACTTATGGACGAAATTCAAGGCCGGTGAATGGGTGCTTTCTTTGGTAAAGAGCAATGAAGTAATCATTAATGCCGCAATACCGGAAGAGGTGCCGGAAGCCAAGAATAGCGCCGGCAGAACCGGATTATTCAACATCGGATAACTGATTAATGCCGATAACAAGAAACCGGTATAAGCACCTAATAACACGGAAAGGAAAATTAGGATAATCTCCACCGGCGAACTGAAACGCTCTAATTTCTCAATAATATTATTGATAAAAGCGAGTTTCGGCAAAAAGCGGTTAATAAGTTGAGCCACTAATGTTTTAAAGATAAAGGCTAACCATAAAAGCAGAAATACCATATAAACTTGGAACAGCATTACCCCCATCGACATAATAGAAGTGTGGTGGTAGTTGAACATCAAATACCAGAAAGTCCAAGGTTTAGTTAAATGGAAAATCAAAATGGTTAAACCTAACAGCAATGTTGTCGGTGCAATAATGGCGGCACAGCGAATAATATTATTTTCACTGGGATGATTGCCGGCGATACCGCTGCGTTTGAGCAATACCGCAATCATTGTTGCACCGGCGGAAATACCTAATAAGAAAAGGTAAATCGCAATAATTTCATCCCACACGAGGGATGGAAAATGAAAAGGACTGTTCATCGTCTGATCTCCCCGTGTTTACTTGGAATGTGATACAAGTTAGGTTCCGTGCCTAATTCCACTTTGGTGCGATAAACCTGCTGTTGGTGAATTTTTTTATTGATTTCACTATGAGGATCATTCAAATCACCAAAGGTTAACGCTTTCGTTGGACAAGATTCCACACAAGCAGGCAGTTTACCTTTTGCCAAATTGGTATCGCGACAGAAGTTACATTTATCCGCTGCCTTGGTAATCGGATTGATATAACGAACGCGATAAGGACAGACGGCAATACAGTACTGACAACCTACGCATAAATCTTTATTCACATCGACAATACCGGTTTTGGCATCAATGAATGAAGCACCGGTCGGGCAGACGTGAACGCAAGGGGCATTGCTGCAGTGTTGGCACGAATGGCGGAAAAATTCATATTCCACATCCGGAAATTCCCCATAAGGTTCGCTACGAATAATTTGTAAGCGGGAAACGCCTTCAGGAACTTGATTGACTTCACGACAAGCATCCATACAGGCGGTACAACCGATACAGCTGCGTTCATCGTGCAGCATTCCGTAGCGTTTATTTTTTTCTTCGGAGAGTGCAACCGCCAGGGTTTTATTGCTGGTACCGGCAACCAACATCAATGCACTCATACCCGAAACAAAGTTACGGCGTGAACAATTCATCATTTTTCCTTATTCGCTTGATTCTGTTTTTCTTCACGAAGCGCCTGTTGTTTACCGTGGCAATCGACACATAATTTAACGCGTTGTTTCGGTTCGATACCTTTCATTGCGTCGTGTTCCGGGTGTAATGTATGGCAGCTTGCACAAGGCAATTTCATTGCGTGAACATCGTGAACCCAGAATTTTTCCCGTAATTTTTCCGGTTGATGACAAGCGAAACAGACTTGGTTCTGCTCCTGAACGGTGTACATCGGTGTTTTTCCGTCAAAAATATCGCCGTGGAAACGCATCACATCTTTCACGCCACGACGGTGATCTTCGGAAATTTTACCGTGACAGCTGACACAATTAATCGGCTTGCCGTTATTCGGGTTTAACTTGCTCAAGTGGGTGCCGTGAAATTGTTGATCATTAAATTTATGGCATTTCGCACAGTATTGATTCGGATCACGTTGATTTTCCAACTGCGGTTGGTAACTTAACGTATTTGCACCGTTTGTGTTGCTTGTTTCCTGTGCCGAAACATTAACGGCAAGCAGCAGAGAAGCCGTAACAAACAGCACTTTTTTAAAAGACATATAAAAACTCATTTTCTTATCCTCAAGGAAATCCTGATTTAAGCGGTTGCTCATAATGAGCAACCGGACCAAAATTTATTTTGCATCAGCAGGTAATAAACCTTTCTCTTTAGCTTCTTTATCCCATTGAGGTACAACCGTTTTTAAGAACTCTTCTTTTTCACGTTTCTGTTTTTCAATATCAATGCCCATTGCAGCCTGTGCTTTTTCTTTAGTAGAAATATCAGGAATAGCAACCGGTTGTTTTACGTTATGTTTGGTCAGAATAACTGCCAATTTACGACGAGCATCTGCTGCTTTATCCAAACCGGAACTTAATACTTCCAAAGCCACTTCAGGAGCGTGCATATAGAATCCGTGGCTGGCTGAGGTGTAATCCCAGCGCCATTGTGCGTGACGGATATCTTGTAAAGCATCTTTCATTTCTGCTTCAGTTGCACCAGCATCCCAAGCAGCTTTTGCTTCAAAGTGAGCGTGAACAAGTTGATCTTCAAGTTTGATCATTGCAGATTGTACACGTTCTTTGCGTGAATTAACGATACTTTGTAGTTTTTCTTTGCTTTGATCGTGGCAATTAGCACAGGTATTTTGGAAGTTATCGAACGGATTGCCAATGTTGTGGTTAGTAAATACGCGACCATCTGCGGTTTGTTGTTTTGCCATATGGCAATCAACACAAGTCACACCATTTTTACCGTGCATTCCCATCGTCCAAGTTTCGAAATCAGGGTGTTGTGCTTTTAACATTGGTGCTTTGGATAGTGAATGAGTCCAATCTTTAAACTGGAGATCATCATAATATTTTTCCATCTGTTCAACGCTTACGCCGTTCTGCCAAGGGAAAGTAACGATTTTTTTATCTCCGGCGAAGAAATATTCAACGTGGCAGTTAGCACAAATAGCAGCACGTTTATCGGTTTTATCGGAACGTTCAAAATTCCAATTAATCTTATCTAAAGCGCGTAAAACGTGTGGACGAGCAATGCGTAAAGCTGGTTTACCTTCAGCGAACTCTTTTGAATTAGTATCGTGGCAGTCGGCACAACCAATAGGATTAACAATTTCGTTACCCCATTTTGCCCATTTTGCACCGAAATAGCCATCTTCGCCTTTTTCAGTAATTAAACGAGCAACATCCGGGCTTTTACAAGTCCAACAAGCAGCTGGTTGAGGTCCACTGTTTTCATCTTTTGGGGCACCTGTACGCAAGATATTACGTACATCGGTTACCGCATAATAGTGACCGCGGGGATGATTATATTCTGATGAAAACAGATAACCTCCCCAAAGCACTACTAATCGAGGATCTTCAGCTAATGCATCACCAATTTCTTCAGATTGGCTGGTACCTAACCAAGATTGATATTGAAGTGGATATTTTTCTGCAAAAAGGTCATTGCGAACGGCAACTTTATCAATGTCAAATTTCATATCTTTGAATTTGTCATTATTCAGTTGATTCTGATCCGGTACCGGATTAGCCGTTTTATCTTCAGCAGAAGCGGACATAGCACTTATAGTTGCTATTCCAGCTAGCATTACAAACAATGCTTGTTTTAAAGTTCTCACGATAATTACCCCAACATAAAGTTATTCACATAACAAAAAGCTAACAATTGTCTATACTTTATACAGAAAAGAGAAAGACAAAATAAGCCGTAAATAAAAGTTACTTTATCAAATAATGCTATAATTTCTAAGGTTTTATGCTGTTTTTTTGAGATTAATCAAAAAGTTTTACACGATTGTGGCAAAAATAGGAGGTAAGTTATTATTAATACCCATTTATGGGTAATTAAATTATATTAATCAATAAGTTATACAATTTATTTTTGTACTCATTTAGAGGTATTTAGCGTGATTTTTGCAATCTATATTCATTTGGCGTTTGGTTGAACTCTTTTTTGAAAACGAAATAAAAATATTGTACGGAAGGGTAACCACATATTTCAGCAATTTCTTGGATAGCAATATCCGTATCTGTCAGTAGCTGCTTGGCTTTGTTCATTTTTTCATTATGCAATATTTGATGAATTGTTTTGCCAGTTTCAATACGAAAACGGTTTTCTAGGTTAGAACGAGAAGCCTTAACATAATCCAAAACTTGCTCGACTTTAATGCCGGAACAAGCATTAACTCGGATATAATGCAAAGCCTGAATGACTAAAGGATCCTGAATTGAACGATAGTCAGTTGAAGTACGAGATTCAATGCGTAATGGTGGAATTAAATATTGGTATTGTTTAATCGGGCGATTTTCTAATTGGGCGTGTAACAACTTTGCCGCTTGGTAACCCATATTTTTAGTGCCTTGTACGACTGATGAAAGTGAAACACGAGAAAATGCTTGAATTAATTCTTCGTTGTCAATTCCGATAATACAGAGTTGATCAGGTACGGGAATATCCAGCAGCTCACAAGTTTGTAACAGATGTCTGGCACGTGCATCGGTTACGGCAATGATTCCGGTATGTTTTGGTAATGCAGTAATCCATTCACTAAGTTGTTGTTGAGCTTGTTGCCAATTATCAGCGTGCGTTTCTTGTCCAAGATAGATTTCCGGTTGATAATTGTTGTTTTTCATTATGCGTTCAAATGCCATTCGGCGTTCATTTGACCAGTGTTGAAAACCAGGATTGGGTAAGCCGTAAAAAGCAAAATGATTGATGCCTTTTCGTTGCAAATGTTCAAATGCTACTTGTAAAATAGCGTCGTTATCAGTGGCGATATAGGGAACATTTTGCGGATAATGTTGAGGATTTTGATAGGAACTGCCAACCGCTACAACCGGTATAGGACAATGTTGTAATTTTTGTACTAACTCCGGATTATCAAAATCTGCAATAATACCGTCCAAATGGCGTTGATCTAGACTTAATTCTCGATGAATAAAATCATCCTCCAGAAAGACATTCCACGCTGTTTTAGAGGTTTGAATATATTCACCGATACCTGCCATCACTTCACGATCATAAACTTTGTTGGCATTAAACAGCAGGGCAATTTGGTAATAGGCTTTTGTCATAATGCTTCCTATTATGGCAGAAATAATACTTGTCTTTAGATTTTTCTGTCCGGTAATGGTTCAATTCGAGTAATTTGACTGATCAATTTGCCGTCAACAGTTCGAGTGATGATTTCTTGCCCGATTGTTACCTGTTTAATACTGTCGATTAACTCTGTATTCATTGATGTGGTAACAGTATAACCGCGTTGTAATACCTTTAATGGACTGATGTTATCTAAACGACCACCGAGATAGGCTAATTTATGTTTTTTCTGCTGTATAAATGTATTTATTGCTGTATGTAAGCGAACTTCCCATTGGTTAACCGTTTGCTGTTGCGTTTCAATTTTTAATGTTAACGGTAACTGTGAAATCCGTTTAGATAATGATGTTTGTGATTGTTGACGGCGTTGTAAATAGTTAGAAACCGCTTGTTTTAAACGCTGTTGCAAATAGAGATATTGTTGCTGTTGCAGTTGTAATCTAGCTTGTGGATGTTGATTTTTTAATCGTAATTGTAAACGTTCTAATCGTTGGATAGAGTGACTGAGTTTATAAGTAAAACCAATTTCTAAACGTTGTTGTAGATAATCAATTTTTTGCCAAAGTTCTTTTTGATCTCGGCTTAATAACTCGGCTGCAGCAGATGGTGTTGATGCACGTAAATCGGCAACAAAATCTGCTATTGTTACATCGGTTTCGTGACCGACAGCACTGATAATTGGAATTTGTGAGCTAAAAATAGCTCGGGCAACAATTTCTTCGTTAAAGCACCAGAGATCTTCAAGTGAACCGCCACCACGACCTACGATTAATACATCACACTCTTGGCGTATATTGGCGATTTTGATACTAGCGACAATATCTTGAGCAGCTTCTTTTCCTTGAACTAAAGTTGGATAAATAATCACTTCAAGCACGGGATTTCGGCGACGTAGGATCTGTAGAATATCGTGTAATGCTGCACCAGTAGCGGAGGTAATAACGCCTATTTTTCGACAATGTGCTGGAATCTCTTTTTTATATTGCTGAGCAAATAAACCTTCAGCAGCCAACTTCATTTTTAATTGTTCAAACTGTTGTTGTAACAGCCCTTCGCCGGCAGTTTGCATACTTTCCACAATAATCTGATAATCACCACGCGGTTCATACAAACTAATATTGGCACGCACTACAACTTGCATTCCATTTTGTGGTTTAAAATTAACGCGTAAATTACGCATACGAAACATTGCTGCGCGAACCTGAGCGTTTTTATCTTTCAGCGTAAAATACCAATGCCCTGATACCGGTTGAGTAAAGTTGGAAATCTCTCCACTTAACCATAAGCTGCCCAATTCTTGTTCCAAGATCTCTTTTGCAAGGCGATTTAATTGGCTAATGGAATAAATTGTTGGTTGGCTTTCACGGTTAAACATCATCAACACTCTCTAATAGAAGCCAACCGCTGTCGAGCCAATCGCATAGACTGTCTAATAATAAATCGAGAGAAATGTCAGCGGAAAGTTTTTGTAAACGTTGCCAATCAAGTGATTTACCATTGGCAAAATCTGCCAAAAGTGTTTGTTCTATTTCATTTAACTCATCAATCCATTCACCATTAATGAAAATATTGCCGTTATCGGTATAGATAATTTTGCAGTTCGCATCTTGACTGAGTCTGTCGCCAGCTTGCAACATTTCGAGCAGCTCATCTGGATAATATTCTGCGTCCGTTGGTAATAAATCATAACGGCGAGCACTGACGGTTTGTGCCACCGCTTGTTGCAATAAGGCATCAAATTGGGATGAATTAGCTAATAAATCTAACAAATGCTGTTTAAAGTTGGCAACAGACTCACTATTTAATTGACCATTCGGCTGTGGTTTCGGTGATAAACGGAAGGGAATAGCAAAGTCACTGCTATTGATTTGTTCGCTGTGATGTTCAATCGTTTTGCACAAATTTTCCAGCAAATCAGCAGCATTCGGATAACGCAAACCGAAAGAAAAAGTCAAACAATCACTTTCGGCAACACCGTAATGAGAAAGGCGAGACGGCACATAAAGCACATCACCGGGTTGCAGCACTTCATCAAAAATTAACTCCCCCATATCATCAAAAATGCGAATTGGTTGATTGGCTTTAAATTCAGTTGAAGGATCACACCATTTGCCCAGTTGCCAACGGCGTTCACCATAGCCTTGCACCAGAAAAACATCATATTCATCATAATGTTTGCCGACTGAACCGCCTTTTGGCGCGAATGAAACCATAATATCATCCCGTTGCCATTGAGGAATAAAAGCGAAAGCCTGCCATAATTTACCTAATTCCGGAGACCACTGTTCCAAATTTTGCACTAATACCGACCATTTCTCCGGCAGATTGCTAAAATCTTGTGCTGATAGCGGACTGGTTTTTAGTTGCCATAGCTCTTGATTCTGTACAATATCAGTGCGGATAAGACGCGCGGTTGCATCCGGATCTTGTGCCAATTCGATAATATCTTGCGGTTCAAACATTCCGATGATTTGCGGCAAACCTTGACGGATTAAAAGCGGTTTTTTCTGCCAATAATCACGAAGAAAAGTTTCGGCATTAATGGTTGTGGGTAAACAAAAAGCGTGTGTCATAACGGCATTCCTAATTATTTTGTTTGTGCTTTTTTGGCTTGTTGTTGCGCGGCTTGTTCGGCGGCACGTTTGCGGCGAATCTCTTTCGGATCAGCCAATAAAGGACGATAGATCTCAATCCGATCTCCCTCCTGTACGATATCGGTTAACTTGGCTAAACGCCCGAAGATACCGACTTTATTGTTACGAAGATCAATATCGTGATAGATCTGTAAAACACCTGATTGCAAAATCGCAGCTTGCAAATTGCTGCCTGCGGTGACTTGAATTTTTTTTAAAAAATGGTGATCAGGTAAAGCATACGCAATTTCTACATTAATGTTAGACACGATAGATCTCCTTTGCACGTTGTTTGAAGGCTTGCACCATTTGTGAAGTGAGTTGTTGAAAAATTTTACCGAACATTTTTTCCACTAACGCATTAGAAAAAGCAAATTGTAATTGTAGGCTGATTTGTGAGCTGTATTCATCCAACTCAAGGAAACGCCATTCTCCATTTAAATGTTTAAATGGACCTTCCACTAATTTCATTTGTATCGACTGATTCAGTTGCATTGTGTTATGCGTGGTAAAGGCTAAACGAATGCCGGCTTTGCTGACAATCAGTTCCGCATCCAATTCATTGCCTTGTTGATGTAAGGTTTTGCCTGAAATACAGCCGGGTAAAAATTCAGGATAACGTTGATAATTATTCACAAGCTGATACATCTGTTCGGTACTGTGCGGCACTAACATTGTTTGAGATACACGATTCATTCGTTTTCCTTAGTAAAGGTTATCGCAGCATAGCGGTTTATCTAATGGCATAAGCGATAGAGATAAAGACAAATGCGGTGTATTATACGGGTTTTGTCGCCATTTTGCATTGGAAGGAAAAGGAATGATTGCGTTATTGTCCGCATTATCAGATGGTAAAAAACATTTTTATACTGATCTTTGCCAAGAATTATCCATAACAAAACAACAACTTGCGGAAGATTTTCAGCAATTGGATCAACAAGGAATAGAAATTTGTTGTGAAGCGGACGGTTGTTATTGGCTAGCTTCGGCAGAGGTGCTGGACAGTGAGTTTTTAACAAAAAATTTGCCACAACAACAGTTGCTTATCCAGCCTGTGATCGATTCTACCAATCAATATTTATTAAACAATTTGCCTAAATTATCAAATAACAGTGTTTGCTTGGCGGAATATCAATTTGCTGGACGTGGTCGGCGTGGTCGTCAGTGGTTATCGCCGTTTGCCGGACAGGTGATAATGAGTTACTACCGTATTTTCTCAACAAATTGTGATATTTCTGGCTTGAGTTTGGCGGCTGGAATGGCGGTAGCCCAAGCATTGACCGAGCTTAACTTACATTCAGTTCAGTTAAAATGGCCGAATGATATTTGGTTAAACGGCAAAAAGTTGGGCGGAATTTTGATTGAGATGAAGCATAATCCGCATTTAGCACAAAATCAGGTGGTTATCGGTTTAGGCTTAAATGTCAATTTGCCGAAAAAATTTGTAGTAGATCAACCAATTGCAATGATTAGTAAGCAGAGAAATATAAATCGTAACCTATTGATTGTTAAATTAATTCAGCATTTAGCGCAGGCATTAACTTTGTTTGAACAGCAAGGGTTATCGGCTTTTATTTCTCAATGGCGACAATATGATGCGTTTTATCAAAAGAAAGTAAAATTATTACTGGAAAATCAATCAATTATCGGAATTGAGCAAGGCATAAATGCCAAAGGAGAATTATTGTTGAATACGGAAGATAATCAACAACTTAGTTTTTCTATTGGAGAAATTTCACTGCGTCCGATAAATGATCAATCGTGATTGTGATTGTAGAAAAAAGGGTTTTTGCATAAAATAGCAGCCCATTTTAGCGACAGGATAAGAATTGTGGCAAAAATAAAATTAATTGTAGGGTTGGGAAATCCAGGCAGTAAATATCAAGATACACGGCATAATGCAGGTGAATGGATGATTACTCGCTTGGCACGCCGTTTTAATGTCAGCTTAAAAGAGGAGAATAAATTTTTCGGTAAAACTGCAATGACAACTGTTTCAGGCAAGGATATTCGATTGTTGGTACCGAATACTTTTATGAATTTAAGCGGAAAATCAGTTGGCGCATTGGTGAATTTTTATCGTATTTTGCCGGAAGAAATTTTGGTTATTCACGATGAATTGGATTTACCGCCCGGCAGCGTGAAGTTAAAACTGGGTGGCGGACACGGCGGTCATAACGGTTTGAAAGATATTATCTCTCAGTTAGCAAATAACAAAAACTTTTATCGTCTTCGCGTTGGCATTGGTCATCCCGGCGATAAAAGTTTAGTGGCGAATTATGTGTTAAGCAAACCTGCCCCACAAGATCAACGCTTAATTGATAAAGCACTGGATGAAGCAGAAAGTTGTATTGATATTTTAATGAAAGAGGGAGTCGAAAAAGCGATGAATCGCTTGAATGGCTTCCGAGCTGAATAAGGATAAATTATGGGATTTAAGTGTGGAATTGTTGGGTTACCAAATGTAGGTAAATCAACATTATTTAATGCATTGACTAAAGCAGGAATTGAAGCGGCAAACTATCCGTTTTGTACAATTGAACCGAATACCGGTGTGGTACCAATGCCAGATCCTCGTTTGGATGAATTGGCAAAAATTGTGAATCCACAGCGCATATTGCCGACAACTATGGAATTTGTCGATATTGCTGGTTTGGTGAAAGGTGCTTCTAACGGGGAAGGTTTAGGTAATAAATTTTTAGCCAATATTCGAGAAACCGATGCAATTGGACACGTTGTACGTTGTTTTGAAAACAATGATATTGTACACGTTTCAGGAAAAATTGATCCGGCAGATGATATTGAAGTCATTAATACTGAATTGGCATTGGCAGATTTAGAAAGTTGTGAAAAGGCGATTTTGCGTTTGCAAAAACGTGCCAAAGGCGGTGATAAAGAGGCAAAATTTGAGTTATCAGTGATGGAAAAATGTTTACCGGTGCTGGAAAATGCAGGGATGTTGCGTTCTATTGGCTTGGATACGGAAGAGTTGCAAGCAATTAAAAGCTATAATTTTTTAACTTTAAAGCCGACAATGTATATTGCTAATGTCAATGAAGATGGCTTTGAAAATAATCCTTATCTTGATCGTGTGCGTGAAATTGCTGAAAAAGAAGGGGCAGTAGTCGTACCAGTTTGTGCAGCGATTGAAGCAGAAATTGCTGAATTGGAGGATGATGAAAAAATTGAATTCCTACAAGAACTTGGCTTGGAAGAGCCGGGATTAAACCGAGTGATTCGCGCAGGCTATAAGTTATTGAATTTACAAACTTATTTTACTGCCGGCGTTAAAGAAGTGCGTGCTTGGACAGTATCGGTCGGCGCCACCGCACCAAAAGCAGCGGCAGTGATTCACACCGATTTTGAACGCGGCTTTATTCGTGCAGAAGTGATCAGTTATGACGATTTTGTGCAGTATAAAGGTGAAAATGGGGCGAAAGAAGCCGGAAAATGGCGTTTGGAAGGAAAAGATTATATCGTTCAAGACGGCGATGTAATGCACTTCAGATTTAATGTGTAATACATTGAATTTGTTTTAAATAGGATCAGAATGCGTGAGTCAAAGCTCACGCATTTTTTGTGGTTAAAATAGTTCATTTGAAGTAAAGAAATAGGCAATTTCTCTTTCGGCTGATTGGATGGAGTCTGAACCGTGAACGCTGTTTCGGCTGCCGTCTAAAGCAAAATCTCGGCGTAGAGTACCCATATGAGCATCAACAGGGTTTGTTTTGCCCATTAATTCCCTATAATCAGCAATAGCATTCTCTTTTTCCAACACTAGAACAACCACTGGTGTAGAGGTCATAAAGGCAATTAAATTTTCAAAAAATGGCTTACCTTCGTGTTCAGCATAGAAACCGGCAGCTTGCTGTTGATTTAAGTGAACCATTTTCATAGCCACAATGGAAAATTGAGCCTGCTCCAAACGCGAAATAATTGCTCCGATTAAGTGGCGTTCGATAATATCCGGTTTAATAATTGCAAGTGTACGTTCTAGAGCCATAAAGATTTCCTATTTTTCAAAAGAAATTAATAAGTTAGCTAAAGTTTTCATTCCGATTCCCGTTGCACCGACCGACCATAATGGGCTTGCTGCTTTACGGAAAGTGGCGGAACAGTCGATATGTAACCAATTTTGCTGATAATTTTCAACAAAGTGAGATAAAAATGCAGTTGCGGTGCTTGCACCTGCTGGTGTATTTACACTCGCTGTATTAGAAATATCAGCAAAGGATGAGCTAATTTGATCACGATGGAACGGCTCAAATGGCAAACGCCAAAAAGGTTCGTTTTCTTCTTTAGCTGAATTGAAAAGTGCAGAAACTAACTGTTCATCCATTGAGAGTACGGAGTGATAGTCATTGCCGACAGCTACTTTGGCCGCACCAGTCAAGGTTGCGCAATCAATAATAATATCCGGTTTTTGTGCAGAAGCTTCAATCAAACCATCAGCTAACACTAAGCGTCCCTCAGCATCGGTATTTAAGACTTCAACAGTAACTCCATTGCGATATTTGATGATATCACCTAATTTGAAAGCTTTACTGCTTACTAAATTTTCAGCACAGCATAAGTAAAGTTTTACTCGTTTTGTTAATCCTCGAGCAATGGCAAAACCGAGTGCGCCGGTTAATAGTGCCGCACCACCCATATCTGAACGCATAGAGTCCATACTGTTACTTGGTTTAATGCTATAACCGCCGGAATCAAAAGTAATACCCTTACCGACTAAACAAGCGAAAACGGGTTCATTAGGATTGCCGCTAGGATTGAAATCTAATTGCAGCATCGCCGGTTTATTATGAGAACCTTTACCAACTTCCCAAATACCATTGTAACCACGTTCTTTCAGTTCTTCACGACTAATAATGTGATAACTGACGCAACCTTTTATGGCATAATTATCTGCTTGTTCACTAATAAATTTTGCTGCTCTGCTTGCCAATTCAGTTGGAGTGATGATTTCTGCAGGTAAATTGATGATTTCACGAATAAAATCGCTACAACGAATACGTTCATAAAGCTCCGCTTCATCATCTTCAGCTAAACAAGGAAATTCAATAGAGAAGTTTTGTTTTGCAGTATAAAATCCTTGATAGAATGCCCAGCAATGTTCTAATTGCCAGTTATCGCCAATTAATTCTACCTCTTTGAAATTTTGGTTACGTAATTTACGAGCTGCTTTTTGTATATCATTAATGTTCTGTTTTTCAGTAAAGTGAATAATGGTTTGATCGTTTTGAAATGAGATTAATGCATTTTCTCCCCAAACTTCAGCTGCCGGCTGTGAGGATAATTGAATTTTCATAGTCATAATTATTTGCCTTAAATAGAAAACAGCGAATTACCGAGGTAATTCGCTGAAAAAGGGATTAAAGTACGGAAACGTTTAAAGACGCACCGCTACCGACAAGTTGCACTCTGGCACCCGGCACAAAACTAGGATCTGCTTTTTGTACCACAGCAATACGTTGACCGTCTTCTTTTTGGATTACAAGTTCAACACCGTTAGTTTGATCCAATTTTTGTTCAATTTTATTACCAACAACCGCACCGGCGATAGCACCGACAGCGGTAGCGATAGCTTGTCCCTTACCACCACCGATGGTTGAACCAACAATACCGCCTAATGCACCACCACCGACAGTACCGATAACACCTTGAGAATTGCTTTCTCCTTGAATGGTTACTGGACGTACAGAAATGATGCGTCCATAGCTGACAGCTCTAGCTTCTTTTGCTTGCCCGCCACTGTATACATTGCCACTATAGAGATCAGAATTAGAACAACCTGCCAACGTAACTGCTGTTAATAGACTTGCAATTAAAGTGATCTTTTTCATATTTTTCTCCTATTATATCTGTTCCGACATCACAATTTCTTTAATAGAAAAAGGATGCAATTTAATTGTTGTAAAATTATTTTTATCCGTTAATTTTATGGCAAGTGCTGGATTTGGTAAACCTTCGCCATCTGCTTTATGACAGCTTTTTTTCAAAATAATTCTGTGAGATTCGATATTAAGCATATTTTCTGCACGATGAAACCACTGTTCAATTGATTCATTCTTTAAAAAAGGCAAAACTAATTCAATATGTTCCCAACCTTGTTGTGGATATCTTTTTTCGTTTGGAAACGGTAATTCAATGATATTCACTGCTTGATTCAGGATGAATAATGGTTGTGGCAGTTGATAAAGATAAATCGGGCGACCGTTGATCTTGTTATTGCTTAACAGTTCTGAATCAGCAGCAAGTGCTTGTTGCCAATAGGTAGCGGTATTAAGATCATTTACGCGTAATGCAATATGATCGATACAGAGCTTTAATCGATCTAATTGTGTCAGTGTGAGAATTTGCGCAAATAGTTTTTCTGCTTCAACTAATTGGGCTGATAATTCAGGAAATTGTTGTAATAATTTTGCTTCAGTCATAATGCGAGGGTATTTTGTTTTTTATACTTTTCTGATAGTGGAAAGCCTAGTATCATTACAAGTTTAAATTTATCGTTTAAATTCAATAAGGCATATATTTGTGAATATTCAAACCATTCTATCTGAAAAAATTAAACAAGCAATGATTGCCGCCGGCGCGGATCAGCAAAGTGAGGCTTTGGTTCGTCCGTCAAGCAAAGCGCAGTTTGGTGATTATCAAGCAAACGGCGTGATGGCGGCAGCAAAGAAATTGGCAATACCGCCACGTGATTTGGCACAAAAAGTAGTGGAAAATCTTGATCTTGGTGAAATGATTGAAAAAGTGGAAATTGCCGGACCGGGATTTATCAATATTTTTCTTAATCCTGCTTGGTTGGCGACACAAACCAATAAAATGTTGGCGGATCACCATTTTTTAATTTCGCCGGTAAAAGCGCAAACTATTGTGGCGGATTATTCAGCGCCGAACGTGGCAAAAGAGATGCACGTCGGGCATTTACGTTCAACCATTATCGGTGATGCGGTAGTGCGTACGTTGGAATTTGTCGGACATAATGTTATTCGAGCTAATCACGTAGGTGATTGGGGAACACAGTTTGGAATGTTGATTGCTTATTTAGAAAAAATGCAGAATGAAAATGCATCCGATATGGAATTAAGTGATTTGGAAGCATTTTATCGTGAGGCGAAAAAACATTATGATGAAGATGAAGTTTTTGCCGAAAAAGCACGTGGTTACGTGGTGAAATTGCAGAGCGGTGATGAGTATTGTCGTAAGATGTGGCGCAAGTTGGTTGACATTACAATGAAACAGAATCAGCGCAATTATGATCGCTTAAATGTAACACTTACTGATAAGGATGTAATGGGAGAAAGTCTTTATAACCCAATGTTGCCGGGCATTGTTGCCGATTTGGAGAAAAAAGGGTTAGCAGTGAAAGATGATGGTGCGGTAGTTGTGTTTTTAAATGAGTTTAAAAATAAAGAGGGTGAGCCACTAGGTGTTATTATTCAGAAGAAAGATGGTGGTTATCTTTATGCAACAACTGATATTGCTTGTGCGAAATATCGTTATGAAACGCTGCACGCTAACCGTATTCTCTATTTTACCGATAGTCGTCAAAGCCAACATTTACAACAGGTTTGGTTAATTGTGCGTAAAGCAGGATATGTACCGGAAAGCGTAACTTGGGAGCATTTCAATTTCGGAATGATGCTGGGTAAAGATAATAAACCGTTTAAAACACGTACCGGTGGCACAGTTAAATTATCTGATCTGTTGGATGAAGCGGTAGAGCGTGCAGAAAAATTGATTAGCGAGAAATCAACCAATTTAAGCGCTGAAGAACAGCGTCAAGTGGCGGAAGTCGTTGGTATTGGGGCTGTGAAATATGCTGACTTATCAAAAAACCGCACGACCGATTATGTGTTTGATTGGGATAATATGTTGACGTTTGAAGGCAATACCGCACCTTATATTCAGTATGCTTACACGCGTATCCGTTCTATTTTTGCCAATAGTGGCATTGATCCTCAGCAGTTGGCAGGTGAAATTCAAATTAAGGATGATAAAGAGCGTCAGTTAGCGTTAACTTTATTGAAATTTGAAGAAGCGATTAACACTGTAGTGAAAGAGGGTACGCCTCACGTTTTATGCGCTTATCTTTATGATTTAGCAGGGGCATTTTCTTCCTTCTATGAACATTGCCCAATCTTAAATCAAGCGGAAGAGGTCAAACAAAGTCGTTTGAAATTGGCAGCATTAACGGCGAAAGTGTTAAAACAGGGATTGGATCTGTTAGGCATTAAAACTGTCGAAAAAATGTAATTTCCGTTATCGGTGTGGTGACAATGCCGCACCGGATCTTGTGCTTATCCTATTATGACAAATCAGCAACAACTCATCTCTCAATTACAGCAACAATTACAGCTTTTCTGCCGTTATGACGGTGAGCAGATTATTAAGCAGCAGTTTGAGCGCACCGTTTTTGCGGAATCGGGACAGCCGTTACGCTACTACATTGCGCAAATTGAACAAAATATCGCTCGCTTGGCGACCTTAGATAAGGTTGAGGTGGTTGCTTATTTGGCGGAGCAAATCAGCATTCAGTTCCGAGTGTTGCTGGAGGCTTTGCAACGCACTGAAAGATCAGCGAAAAAAGCGGAAACGGTAGCAGGTCAGCCACAAAAAACAGAGAAAAAACAGTATGATGTTTTTGAACTACCGGCAGAGGAGAGAATTCATAAATATTATGAATTTTTAACGCGTTTTAATGATCGCATCGCTGATTTGGAACAGCAGCAACAACTGGCATCGAGAGAGCAGAAACCTCTCTTTCAACAACAGCTTGCACTATTGCAACAACGGCGACAACGTTGTCTTGCCGCCATTGAACAATTGGAAGAATACCTAGAATTTAAGGCTTCTCAAGCCAAAAGCGAATTAAATTAAGTTACTGATAAAGATTACAATAATGACAAGTGGCACGATATATTTAACATAGCTGAACCACCATTGTGCCAATTTAGAATTTTCGCCTAATCTCAATTCTCGTTTAGCTTCATCTTTCATTACAAAACCGACAAAAACAGCACAGAATAGTGCGGTGAGCATAAAGAGAATATTGCCGCTGACAAAATCAAAGGCATCAAAAATATTTTTGCCGAAGAAATGAACGTCGTGCCAAGGACCGTAACTTAGAATTGATGGTACGTTGCCGAGGAGAAAGATGGTTCCAAGAACGAATAAAATAGCTAAACGGCGATTAATTTTGGTTTTTTCCTGCAAGGCGGTAATTAAGACTTCATAAATTGTTAGTGAAGTAGTTAATGCAGCAATCAGTAATAAACTAAAGAAGATCACGGCAAAAAATTTACCAGCCCACATATGAGAAAATACGATTGGTAAACTTTGGAATACCAATGTTGGCCCTGAATTTGGTGCAATACCAAACGTGAAAAGTGATGGGAAGATCATAAAACCTGCCAATACAGCAATAATGGTATTGACGCAGCCGGTTATGACCGCAGTTTGCACCAAATTTTCTCCTTTTTTCAGATAACTGGAGAGCGTAACGATAACGCCGAAACCTAAACTTAAAGCGAAAAAGACTTGCCCCAAGACAAAAACGAAAAGCTGCGGTGTGATCTTAGAGAAATCAGGTTTGAGATAGAACACAATGCCTTGCCACGCACCCGGCAAAGTTACATTACGAATCACCATACAGATTAAAAAGATAAATAACAGCGGCATCAAATATTTTACTGATTTTTCAATGCCGTCAATAACCCCTTTAACTAAAATCACATAGTTAACCAATACGAACAGAAAAGTGTAAAGGCTAATCATTGCAGGATTAGCCATAATGGTATTGTGAAAGAAATTTTTAGTGGTTTCGGCAGTAATCGGTGCGCTGATGTCCAAAACACCACTTAGCAAACTGACGATATAATTAATAACCCAACCGCCAAGCACCATATAATACGCCATAATGCAGAATGCACCGAGTACGCTGAGATAGCCGACAACTTTCCAATAACGAGGAATAGGTTTATGGTGAATGTTTCCGCTGAACGAATCGATAGCATTAACACGAATACGCCGACCAATAACATTTTCAACTAGAATCATTGGAATGCCGATCACAATCATTGCAATACAGAATAGTAATACATAAGCGCCACCACCGTTTTCACCGACCAGATAGGGAAAACGCCAAGTAGCACCAAAACCGACAGTTGCACCGGCTACGGTTAAAACATAAGTCAGTCGGTTTGACCAGGTCTGTCTTTCTGTGTGAGTCGTCATATTATCCTCCTGTAGTTTTTAGTATTCGGTTTTATCTTTAAATTCACACAGATCTTCAATTAAACAGGCACCGCAACGGGGTTTACGAGCGATACAGGTGTAGCGTCCGTGTAAAATGAGCCAGTGATGAACATCGACTTTGAATTCATCAGGAACAACTTTTAATAATTTTTTTTCAACGGCAAGAACATCTTTACCGGGAGCGAAACCGGTGCGATTGGCGACGCGAAAAATATGTGTGTCAACGGCAATCGTTGGCCAACCGAAAGCAGTATTCAATACTACATTTGCGGTTTTGCGCCCAACTCCCGGCAAAGATTCCAATGCTTCACGTGATTCTGGAACTTCGCCATTATACTTTTCAATTAACACTCGACAAGTTTTTATAATATTTTCTGCTTTACTATTATATAAACCGATAGTTTTTATATAATTTTTTAAACTATCTACACCTAAATCAAGTATTGCCTGTGGTGTATTTGCTACCGGAAATAATTTTGCAGTTGCTTTATTTACGCCAACATCTGTCGCTTGTGCCGATAAAATTACAGCAATGAGCAATTCAAAAACTGAATTATATTTTAACTCTGTTGTAGGGTGCGGATTGGCATCACGCAAACGAGTGAGAATTTCTATTCTTTTTTGTTGGTTCATTATTTCTTCCGTTCAATAATGTTCTTTAATGCTAAAAGTATTCCTAAGCCAAGGAAAGCTCCAGGTGGTAAAATCGCAAGTAGAAAATGGCTGTCAGCGTGAAATAGTGTGATTTTCAAGGCTTTTGCTGATTCGCCGAACAGCTGTTCCATACCATTGAACAGTGTGCCATTACCGATAGTTTCGCGTAGTGCCCCTAACACAACCAAACTTAGCGTCATTCCTAATCCCATTGAGAATCCATCGAACATTGCGTGCCATAAACTGTTTTTTGAGGCATAGGCTTCGGCACGACCAATTACTATGCAGTTGGTTACAATTAATGGAATAAAAATCCCTAATGATTGATAAAGAGAATAAGTATATGCATTCATTGCTAGCTGCACGATAGTTACAGTTGAGGCAATAATCATCACATAAATCGGGATACGGATGGCTTTTGGAATAAGATGCCGGCATAGAGAAACCATACTGTTAGTACAAATCAACACTAGCATTGTTGCTAAACCAAGCCCTAACGCATTAGCAACAGAATTGGACACTGCCAATAACGGACACAATCCTAATAATTGTACTAATGCGGCGTTATTCTTCCATACACCTTGAATAAACAAAGTTTTCCAAACGGAATTGGCGCTATCAGTGTGAGTAGTTACTTCTGAAGTACTATGATTCATTCAACACCTCTTTACTTAATTGCAACGATTGTAATCTTCAGGGTTAAATGCAAATGGTTGAGAGAGTAATTGCAGTAACCCTTTTTTCACTGCATTAACAACCGCTCGTGGAGTAATAGTTGCGCCGGCAAATTGATCAAATTCACCACCATCTTTTTTTACTGCCCATTTGTCTAACTCATTAAGATTAAATTGTTTATTGCTGAAGGCTAAGATCCAGTCGGAAAGCCGTGTTTCGATCTTATCACCCAATCCGGGTGTTTCGTGATGTTCCAAGACACGGACTCCTAACACTTCACGTTCAGGTGTTACTGCCACCAAAATACGAATATTACCTGAGTAACCATCCGGTGCGGTGGTTTCAAACAGATAAGCAACGGTTTTATTCTGTTTTTTTGCCAAATAAAGTTTAGAAATATCGGCTAACTGCTTGTTATTATTTGGAATGTAGCACGATTTTAACAGATCATTATCAGCAAAATTTGGTGGTAGCACTTCAGATAAAAGTTGTTTCTGTTGATTTTCCATTACTCGTTGAATTTTATCTTGTGTTAATGAGTACATTGCCAATGTGATTAAAGTGCAAACCAAAGCAACAAAGGCTAAGATTAAAGCATAGTTAATGGTTGTACGTTTTAGCGTTGCCATTTTTTCTCCTTAGCGGCCATAAAGACGGGGACGAGTGTAATGATCGATTAACGGAACACAAATATTGCTCAATAAAACAGCAAATGCTACGCCGTCAGGATAACCACCATAGAAGCGGATAACATAAAGTAAGAGACCGATTAAACTACCAAATAATAATTTCCCTTTCGGTGTGATAGAGGCCGTTACCGGATCGGTGGCAATAAAAAAAGCACCGAACATCGTTGCACCGGAAAAAAGTTGCCATAACGGTGATGGATAAGTTTGTGGTGCGATCAACCAAGTTGCTGTAGCCAAAATGGCTAAGGTGAGCAACATTGCAAAAGGAATTTGCCAGTGAATCACTTTTTTCCATATAAGGAAAAGCCCACCGACTAGAAATGCAAGATTAACTTGCCACCAACCGATCCCCATCGTGATAGTAAGGATATCATGCAAATTGTCGTGTTGAAAAATTGGTGAAGCCGCGATATGACTCAATGTTAGATGATTTTTTATTCCTGTTTTAACGCTATCTAATGGAGTTGCTTGAGTGATGCCGTCAATGGTAGAGGTCAGTTGATGTAAGCTGTAACCGTCACTGGTAACACCTTGAAATATCAGTAAATAAGCATCTTTAAAGCCGGTCGGTTCAAGTAATAAATGATTCGGCAATGCCCAAGCGGTCATCTGTGCCGGAAACGACACCAACAAAATAGCATATCCTACCATTGCCGGATTGAAAGGGTTTTGCCCAAGTCCACCATAAACCTGTTTGCCTAAAATAACAGCACAAAAAACACCGAGCAGAATGATCCAATAAGGTGCATAAGGCGGAATGGCAACTGCCAAAATAATGGCAGTCAAGATCACGCTCATATCCGATAAATCGGCAAAATTTTTCTTAGCGCGCAATCTGGTTACGATCCACTCCAGTAAAACCGCAAAAATCACCGCTAATAACAGCTGAATTAAAGTGCCGAAACCAAAGTAGTAGATTTGCACCATAATTGCCGGAATCATTGCTGCAATTACCCACAACATCACTTTGGCGGTCAAACTATGGGAATGTACGTGAGGGGAACTTGCCATTCTAAACATTATCTTGATTTCCTTCTCTTGCTACTTTTTTTGCCTTTGCTCTGGCTATTGCTGCTGCAATTGCCGCTTTTCTAGGATCTGTATGCTGATGATTATCAATGGAATGATGATCGGCACTAGGACTTTGTTGCTGATCTAATGTTTCGTCTGTTGTTATTAAAATGACTTTTTCTGCTTCCGCAAGCGTTTGCGCTTTTTTCGCTTTAGCTCTAGCAATGGCAGCGGCGATAGCGGCTTTACGCGGATCGGTATCTGCACTGCTTTCAGTTGCTACTGAAGAAGATTCAGCAGCATTATTACTATTTTCCGCTTGCTGAGCTTTTTTCGCTTTAGCTCTGGCAATGGCGGCGGCGATAGCGGCTTTACGCGGATCGGTATCTGCACTGCTTTCAGCTGTTACTGAAGATTCGGCAGCGCTATTGCTGTTTTCCGCTTGCTGCGCTTTTTTTGCTTTAGCTCTGGCAATGGCAGCAGCGATAGCGGCTTTACCCGGATCGGTATCCGCGCTGCTTTCAGCTGCCACTGAAGAAGATTTAACAGCATTATTGCTGTTTTCCGTTTGCTGCGCTTTTTTCGCTTTAGCTCTGGCAATGGCAGCAGCGATAGCGGCTTTACGTGGATCGGTATCCGCGCTGCTTTCAGTTGCCACTGAAGAAGATTCGGTAGCACTATTGCTGTTTTCCGCTTGCTGCGCTTTTTTCGCTTTAGCTCTGGCAATGGCAGCGGCGATAGCGGCTTTACGAGGATCGGTATCTGCGCTGCTTTCAGTTGCCACAGAAGAAGATTTGGTAGCACTATTACTGTTTTCCGCTTGCTGCGCTTTTTTCGCTTTAGCTCTGGCAATGGCGGCGGAAATAGCGGCTTTACGCGGATCGGTATCCTCGCTGCTTTCAGTTGCCACTGAAGAGGATTCGGCAGCACTATTGCTGTTTTCCGATTGCTGCGCTTTTTTCGCTTTAGCTCTGGCAATGGCAGCGGCAATAGCGGCTTGTTTATTCTCTTTATCCGTTGTTGCCAATGATGTCGGTTGACCGGTTTGTGTTTGTGCCTGTTTGGCTAAACGGCGCGCTTTACGAGCTGCCATAATATCGCTGTTATCAGGCAATATTTCACCTTTATCGTTGGTGATAGTTTTGATTTGTGGTGTTGCATTAGTTGCCTGTTTTTGACGAACACGTTCCAATGCAGCTTGTACAGGATCAACGCCTTGTTGTTTTGCCATCTCTGCTCGACGAGCTTCCGCCGCTAATTGAGTTCGGCGATCTCGCTCCTGTTTTTCCCGTTCCATTCGAGCCTGTTTAGCTTCAAAACGGACTTTCGCCTCTTCCGCCAGTTTTGCTTTTAATTTTAATTCTGCGATTTTGGCTTTTTCTTGGCGAAAATATTGGATCAGCGGAATATTGCTCGGGCAGACATAGGCACAAACGCCACATTCAATGCAATCTTTTAGGTTGTACTGTTCTGATTTTTCGTGATCTTCACTGCGCGCAAACCAATAGAGTTGCTGTGGCATCAATTTAATTGGACAGTGATCGGAACAGGCAGAACAGCGAATACAATTACGCTCTTGCGGCGGCGGCTGATATTCAAAATGATCCGGCGCAATTAAGCAGTTAGTCACTTTGGTTACCGGCGAGTTGAGATTCGGTAAAATAAATCCCATCATCGGTCCGCCCATAAAGACAGGAAAACGATCATCATATTGATAACCGGCTTGTTGTAACAGGTGATAAATTGGTGTCCCTATTCTTGCCCAAACATTACGAGGTTGCGGAATTTTATCACCGGTCAGTGTTACCACGCGTTCAATGAGCGGTTCGTCATCAATAATCGCTTTTTTTACCGCAAAGGCAGTGGCAACATTGTTCATTAACACGCCAATTTGCGAAGAGCGACCATTATTCGGCACTTCCAGACCGGTTAAAACTTGAATTAATTGTTTCGCCGCACCGGAAGGATATTTGGTTGGAATCACGCGAATTTCAATATCGTTAGCACCGGATAGGGCTTGTTGCATAGCCTCAATAGCTTCTGCTTTATTATCTTCGATTGCCAACACCACTTTTTGCGGCCGTAAAATATAACGCAGAATCCGAATGCCTTCGAGAATATCAAGACTGCGATCACGCATTAAGCGATCATCACAGGTAATATAAGGTTCGCACTCTGCGCCGTTAATAATTAATAATTTAACTTTGTTTTCCGCACTGGCGATTTTAGATGCAGTCGGGAATACTGCTCCGCCTAAGCCGGCAATGCCGGCTTGATAGATTTTTTGTAGCAATTGTTCAGGTGGTACAGTAAGAAAATCTTCGATAGGTTGGCGTTCACGCCACTGATCTTTACCGTCAGCTTGTAAGGTGATGGTGGTTTCAGGTAATCCAGACGGATGCGAAGAGGCATAACCGCCGATAGCGGTTATGGTGCCGGAAGTGGGGGCGTGTACGGGTAACGTGCGATAATCATCGCCTTGAGTTAAGGCTTGCCCTTTTAGTACATAATCACCAACTTGAACTAAGAGCTGACCAGCTTTACCGGCGTGCTGTTTCAATGCAATGTAGTAAGTGTTAGGTAGTTTTAATCGGGAAAGTCTAGTGCCATTCGATTGCTGTTTCATTTCCGGTGGATGAATCCCACCGGGAAAATCCCATAATCGATTTTTATTTATTCTGGTTAATACATCATCTAACATCTTAACTTTCCTATGATTTTACTTATTCCGACTCATTTTTATTTTGTACTTGTACGACAGGAATAATTAATTTTTGATCATATTTCCAGTTCCAAGAATCGAGGGAAGGTTTGACTTTTTCCATCGTAATACAATCAGTCGGACAAGGAGCAACGCATAATTCACAACCGGTACATAGCTCAGGAATAACAGTGTGTAATGCTTTATTAGCACCGATAATGGCATCAACTGGGCAAGCTTGAATACATTTTGTGCATCCAATACACATTTCTTCGTGGATAAAAGCAACTTTAGGCACAGGTTCTTCTTCAAATACGCCTTGCGGTGCATCCACACCGAGTAAATCTGCCAATTTTTCGACTAAAGGTTGTCCGCCGGGAACGCATTTAGTGATGATATCGCCATTGGCAATCGCTTCTGCATAAGGTCGACAACCCGGATAACCACATTGTCCACACTGGCTTTGTGGTAATAAAGCATCAATTTTGTCCACAATTGGGTCAGCTTCTACTTTCAGTTTAATCGAGGAAAAACCTAAAATGGCTCCGAAAATTAAAGCAAGTAATGCAATACTGATTAAAATCCACATATAAGGGGATAGAGATAATAACCAAGACATCAGACTCTCACTAATCCACTAAAACCCATAAAGGCGACAGACATTAATCCGGCGGTGATTAAAGCAATCGATGCACCACGAAACGGAAAAGGTACATCGGCAGCTTCAATCCGTTCACGAATAGCAGCAAACAGCACCAGTACTAAAGAAAAACCAAGTGCAGCACCAAAACCGTAAATAACAGATTGGATAAAATTATGTGCTAAATTAACGTTTAATAAAGCAACACCAAGCACAGCACAGTTGGTGGTGATTAACGGTAAAAAGATACCGAGTAAGCGATAAAGTGTAGGGCTAGTTTTATTAATAACCATTTCTGTAAATTGCACGACAACGGCAATCACTAAAATAAAGACTAATGTGCGTAAATAGATAGCGTTTAATGGCAACAAAATATAGTGATCAACCAAATAGGCAACTAATGAAGCAACAGTTAAAACAAAAGTTGTTGCTAGCCCCATTCCAACAGCAGTATCCACTTTTTTGGAAACTCCCATAAATGGGCATAAACCTAAGAATTTGACTAACACAAAATTGTTGATTAATGCAGTACTGATAATTAAAAGAATATAACTCATCATTGATCTATCGCTAAAAATAAGAGGGCTATTATCGTGTTTTCTTGAGGCAAGAACAATAGCCAAAAGCGAGTATTTGTTCGATTTTTATCGTAAGAATTACTTTTCAGGGGGCGGCAAAATTGGTGGCGGTAGCGGTTCTGGTTTGCCTAAAAAATAGGGCTGTTTACCGAGCATAATATCTAAAACTGCTTGCACACGGGCAAAAAATTCACGAAAACGCACCCAAGTATAGCCTTCTGGATTATCCGCCTCATAGCAAATAGCATCAATATCATAATGTTTGGCAATAAATAAGGCTCGTTCACAATGGAAGCGCTGGGTGATAATGGTTAAAGATTGTGCTTTGAAAACTTTATCAGCACGAACAACCGAATCAAGCGTGCGAAAGCCGGCATAGTCAAAAAACATAGTTTGTGACGGTACCCCCATTTTTAATAAATCTTTAAACATTCTTTGTGGTTCATTGTATTGGAGCGTTCTATTATCACCGCTGAGTAACAGATAATTGACTTTATGGTGTTTAATTAATGATTCAGCAGCAGATAGGCGATTATAATAAAATAGATTTAACGTATTGTTTTTAAAATATTTTGAAGTTCCCAGCACCAATCCATAAGGTCGATAAGGCAGAAGATCAATATTGCGATAGATACGATCTTTTACCCACCAGCTGATGCCAACATCAACGGTAACCAACAATACGATAGTAAGTGAAAGCAGTGAGAGTATAAACATAAGGCATTTTTTGTAGTGTGTAGCGGCGACACGTTTGCAGTAAGCAAACACATTATGTATCAATGTCTGTAATGCGTGTGATTTGCTCATTTGCTTAAACTCTTTTTGCTTCAATTATCAGTGATAGATTTTATACTATCATAAAAGCAGAATGAGATCCGTGATAATACGTGATTTTGTATATGGAGCCGAATCGGAAACTTGAGAAAAAAACAATAGTATGAAACAATCAACGTTATCTTTTTTATCTGAATGTAAGTTTAAGGTTGTCGATAGTGATCGATTTCGACGGTTATCGTCCTAACGTCGGTATTGTTATTTGTAACCAAAAGGGACAGGTCTTTTGGGCGAAGCGATATAATCAAAATTCGTGGCAATTCCCTCAAGGCGGCATTAATCCAAAAGAAACGCCGGAACAAGCGATGTATCGTGAGCTTTATGAAGAGGTGGGTTTAACCGCCAATGATGTCAAAATTATTTATAGTTCAAAACACTGGTTGCGTTATAAATTACCTAAACGTCTTATTCGCCACGATTCTCGTCCGGTTTGTATCGGACAAAAACAGCGTTGGTTTCTGTTGCAACTTGTTAGTTCGGAAAAAAATATTAATATGAATGTTGGCTCATCGCCGGAATTTGATGGTTGGCGCTGGGTTAGTTTTTGGTATCCGGTAAGACAGGTTGTGTCATTTAAACGAGATGTTTATCGCAAAATTATGAAAGAGTTCTCAGCGGTTTTATTCAGCCAAAAAGAAAATGAAACTGTTGCATCTACTGTAAATTATCAGAACGTTCAAAATAAGCGTAATTACGCCAATAATAAACGCTCTTTTTCCGCAAAATATTCAAAACGTTTGTTTAATAAAACAAGGAGTTAGTAATGCTCACATTTTTTCTTATCTGTTTAGTGGTTGGTGCGCTTGTTGGTTTTCTCGCTGGATTGTTCGGTATTGGTGGTGGAGTAATTATTGTGCCGGTGTTAGTCTATTTATTACCGATGGCAGGAATTCCGGATAATTTATTGATGTCATCAGCGTTGGGTACTTCGTTCGCTACCATTGTCGTTACTGGTTTTTCTTCGGCACAACGTCACCATAAGTTGGGCAATATTGTTTGGGATGCAGTGAAGATTTTAGCACCGGTCATTATGGTAACCACGTTTATTTCAGGGCTATTTATCGGTAAATTGGACAAGTCAATCACGAGCAAAGTTTTTGCTTGTTTAGTCGTTTATCTGGCTCTTAAAATGGTGTTGTCAATCAAACCTAAACAAGCGGTGAAAACATTGACTAAAACTGCTTCGGTAATTGGTGGAATTTTGATTGGTATGGCTTCCAGTGCCGCCGGAATCGGCGGTGGTGGTTTTATTGTGCCATTTTTAAATTCTCGCGGTATTGATATGAAAAAAGCAATTGGTTCATCTGGTTTCTGCGGAATGTTGCTCGGTTTGTCTGGTATGTTAAGTTTTATTATTGGAGGTTGGAATGCTGATATGCCGAGTTATTCTTTGGGGTACGTCTATTTGCCGGCGGTGGTTGGAATTACAGTAACCTCATTCTTTACTTCAAAATTAGGTGCTACAACAACAACCAAATTGCCGATTCCTATACTAAAACGTTATTTTGCGTTGATGTTGATTGCCATTGCGATTGATATGTTTATTAAATAGAGTTGTTATGAATAGCGAATTTTTTACTTATCCTCAATTTGATCCTGTTATTTTTGCTATCGGACCAGTTGCTTTGCGTTGGTATGGCTTTATGTATTTACTTGGCTTTTTATTTGCGCGTTGGTTAGGAATGCGTCGGGTAAAACGCCCTAACAGCGGCTGGAGTGCCGAGCAGTTTGATAATTTGCTTTTCAATGGATTTTTAGGTGTATTTTTGGGTGGGCGTATTGGGTACGTGCTATTTTATCAATTTGATCTTTTTTTACAGGATCCGCTTTATCTGATTCGTGTATGGGAAGGTGGAATGTCATTTCACGGCGGTTTAATTGGTGTGATCGTTGCGATGTGGTTGACAGCTAGAGCACAAAAACGGCAATTCTTTGCGGTAGCTGATTTTATTGCTCCACTCATTCCATTTGGTTTAGGAATGGGAAGAATTGGTAATTTTATTAACGATGAATTATGGGGTAGAGTAACGGATGTTTCTTGGGCGGTGTTGTTTCCGAGCGGTGGCTATTTACCACGACATCCGTCACAACTATATGAAGCCTTTTTGGAAGGCGTGGTGTTGTTTATTATTTTAAATCTGTTTATCCGTAGAACAAGACCGACAGGAGCGGTTTCAGGTTTGTTCTTGTTCTGCTATGGTGTATTCCGTTTTATTGTTGAATTTTTTAGAGAGCCGGATCCTCAGTTAGGGCTTTATTTTGGACACGAAATTTCAATGGGGCAGATTCTTTCGACACCAATGATTATTATTGGGCTTTTAATTATTTGGTTTGCATATCAGCGTAAGGGGAAAAACAATGAAACAGTATCTTGATCTTTGCCAACGTATAATTAATGAAGGCGTTTGGGTAGAAAATCAAAGAACCGGAAAACGTTGTTTGACCGTGATTGATGCCTCATTAACTTACAATGTTGCTGATAATGAATTCCCACTGATTACCACTCGAAAGAGTTTTTGGAAAGCGGCTATTGCTGAATTATTGGGCTATATTCGTGGTTATGACAATGCAGCTGATTTCCGTAAATTGGGTACCAAAACGTGGGATGCGAATGCCAATGAAAATGCGGCGTGGCTTGCCAATCCGTATCGCAAAGGTGAGGATGATATGGGGCGCGTCTACGGCGTGCAGGGGCGTTCGTGGCGTAAACCAAATGGCGAAACGGTCGATCAGTTGCGCAAAATTGTCAATGATTTAAGCAAGGGCATTGATGATCGTGGCGAAATTTTAACGTTTTATAATCCGGGCGAGATTGAACAAGGCTGCTTGCGCCCTTGTATGCATACACACACATTTTCGCTATTGGGTGATACGCTCTACTTAACCAGTTATCAACGTTCTTGTGATGTGCCGCTTGGATTGACGTTTAATCAAATTCAGGTGTTTACCTTTTTGGCATTAATGGCACAAATTACCGGACATAAACCAGGCAAAGCGTTTCATAAGATTATCAATGCACATATTTATGAGGATCAACTGTCATTAATGCGTGATGAACAATTAAAGCGAGAACCTTACCCTTTGCCACAGTTAGAGATTAATCCTGATATTAAGACATTGGAGGATTTGGAAACTTGGGTCACGTTAGATGATTTCAAAGTGCATAATTATCAGTGTCATCCAGCAATTAAATATCCGTTTTCTGTTTAGTTGAATAAAAGATAGCACTGTATATCCCAGGTTTTAAGCAGTGCTATCTTGGTTATTTAAGTAGCTTTATAAAAAGATCCAGCATTGGTGCTATTTTGCGGTAGATCAAAAAAAAGTGTGTTACTAATATATCAAAAAGAACTTATATATCAATTAATTAAAATTCATTTAATCTTATTTTATACCGAAAATTACTACCAAAGAGGTATAATTCGTATTCAGATAAAAATACCACCTATTGCTTGCTTGTGTTAGAATTTCCGCCCGTTAAATTAATCTCAAAGTGCATTTATAAATATATGAACTCGATCAATCAGTTACAGCTTAATCATCTCAGTTGCCAACGAGGTGAACGCGTTTTGTTTAACGATGTTAATCTCTGTTTCCAGAGTGGTGATTTTGTACAGATTGAAGGGCATAACGGAGTGGGTAAAACAACGCTGTTACGTGCATTAAGTGGGCTTTCTCGACCAAGAGAAGGGCAGGTTTTGTGGAATAATGAGCCGATTTTTCAACAGCAGGAAGAATTTAATCAAAATTTACTGTTTTTAGGGCATCATTCTGGCACTAAACCAGAATTATCAGCTTGGGAAAATTTGCGTTTTTTCCAAAAAACAACTAATAGTCGTCAACAGGTGGAGATATTGTGGGAAACCTTACAAGTTGTGGGATTGCTAGGGTATGAAGATATTCCAGCAAATCAACTGTCAGCAGGGCAGCAAAAACGTGTAGCATTGGCGAGATTATGGTTATCAACCGCTCCATTATGGATTTTGGATGAACCGTTTAATACTATTGATAAACGTGGTGTGCAGGTTTTAACGAATTTATTTGAGTTTCATATCAATCAGGGTGGAATCGTGATTATTACGAGCCATCAGGATGTGCCGAGTCGATTAGTACAAAAAGTGCAGCTGGAAAAATATAAATTTATTGAAAGCGAATAAAGATGATTTTTTACGAAGTAATTAAACGTGAATTACAAATTGCGATGCGAAAACCCGGTGAGATTTTAAATCCACTGTGGTTTTTTTTGATTGTAATTACTCTCTTTCCTTTGGTTATTGGGCCTGAACCACAATTGTTATCCCGTATTGCTCCAGGTATTGTTTGGGTGGCAGCATTATTGTCGGCATTGCTCTCTTTTGAACGCTTATTTAAAGATGATTATTTGGATGGTTCTTTGGAACAGCTGATTTTATTGCCGATGCCTTTAGCAATGACCGCACTTGCCAAAATTTTCTCACATTGGCTATTAACTGGATTTCCTTTGATACTGTTATCGCCGATTGTTGCGCTTTTATTATCACTTGAAGTGGATGTATGGTGGGCATTGGTACAAACCTTATTTATCGGCACACCCATTTTAAGCTGTCTAGGAGCTGTAGGAGTAGCGTTAACTGTGGGGTTAAGAAAAGGTGGTGTGTTATTAAGTTTATTAGTTGTGCCGTTATTTATTCCGGTGCTTATTTTTACAGCAGCCGTATTAGATGCCGCTTCATTACATTTGGCGTACGGCGGACAATTGGCGATTTTGGGCGCAATGTTGGTGTTAGCTTTGGTTAGTTGTCCTTTTGCAGTGGCGGCGGCATTACGCATAAGTTTGCAATAACAATAAGGAGAAGGGTAGAAAAATTATGTGGAAATGGTTACATCCATATGCAAAACCGGAAACGCAATATCGTATTTGTCAGCGTTTGATTCCATTTTTAGGTGTTGCTTCACTGCTTGTACTTATTATAGCAATAGTGTGGGGATTAGCCTTTGCGCCGGCAGATTATCAACAAGGCAATAGTTTTCGTATTATGTATATTCACGTACCGGCAGCAATTTGGTCGATGGGAATTTATGCTTCAATGGCAATTGCCGCTTTAGTAGCATTGGTTTGGCAAATTAAACAGGCAAATCTTGCGATGGTGGCAATGGCACCGATTGGTGCAGTGTTTACTTTTTTGGCATTGGTAACAGGAGCGGTATGGGGAAAACCGACTTGGGGAACTTGGTGGGTTTGGGATGCCCGCTTAACTTCAGAATTAATTTTATTATTTCTCTATTTTGGTGTTATTGCCTTATATAGTGCATTTCAAGACAAAAGTATCGGTGCTAAAGCAGCAGGTATTTTATCAATTGTTGGTGTGGTGAATTTACCGATTATTCACTTTTCGGTGCAATGGTGGAATACCTTACATCAAGGGGCAAGTATCACAAAATTTGAAAAACCATCTATTGCTACAGAGATGTTGATCCCGTTATTGTTAGCGATTTTAGGTTTTATGTTATTGAGTGTTTATTTAACAGTGGTGCGTTATCGTAATGAATTGCTCAGTGCGGATAGGAAACGTGCGTGGGTGCAAACATTGGTCGCAAAAAAGTAGAAGGAAGAAAGAATGACACCATTTTTTGACAGTTGGAGTGCTTTTTGGCAGATGGGAAACCACGGTTTATATGTGTGGCTTTCTTATGGTATTTCAGTGATTTCGGTATTGGCATTAGTGGTCATTAGCCATAGAAATAAAGAAAAAATTTTGCAGGAAGTTGCAAAAGAGCAACAACGTCAACAACGAATGAAACAACAAGTATCATCGGAGAAAAGATTATGAACCCACGTCGTAAATCAAGACTGTATTTAGTGTTATTTGTACTTGCCGGTATTGCTATTGCGGCTGGGCTAATGCTGTATGCGTTACGTCAAAACATTGATCTTTTTTATACACCGAGCGAAGTAATATATGGCAAAAATAATGATGCTGCTTTGAAGCCTGAGCCTGGACAACGTATTCGGGTTGGTGGAATGGTAGTAACCGGAACGGTTGAACGAGATCCGCAGAGTTTAAAAGTGAAATTTCAATTAAACGATATTGGACCGGCAATTAATGTGGAATATGAAGGGATTTTGCCAGATCTTTTCCGTGAAGGACAAGGTATAGTTGCACAAGGTACGTTAAAAGATGCAACGACATTAGTGGCAAGTGAAGTATTGGCAAAACACGATGAGAATTATGTTCCACCTGAATTGGGTGAACAAATGAAAAAAGTTCATAATCCAATGGGCGTATCTGAGAAAGATCTTAGCTCAGAATCGGAACGGGATAAAATGATGTTAGAACAAAAATCGCAAGCTGAGGAGAAACAATGATTGCTGAACTCGGGAATTATGCGTTAGCGTTGTCATTGGCGATAGCTGTTTTACTGACAATCGTGCCGTTATGGGGTGTTAAACAAAATAATCCATTATTAATTTCCTTAGCAAGACCGATGACGGTGGGGTTATTTTTAACCCTCTCCTTTGCCTTTTTTGCATTAATGTATCTGTTTGCGATTAACGATTTTAGTGTGCAGTATGTGGTAAATAACTCAAACAGTCAGTTACCGATCTATTATCGTTTATCCGCCGTTTGGGGATCGCACGAAGGATCTTTGTTATTGTGGATTTGGTTGTTAAGCTGTTGGAGTTTGGCAGTTGCTGTTTTTAGCCGTCGCTTACCTCAAGATTCTATTGCCAGAGTATTAGCAGTAATGGGAATGATCAGTATCGGCTTTCTGATTTTTGTCATTTTTGCGTCTAATCCATTTACACGAACATTTCCGGAGCTACCGGTTGATGGTAAAGAGTTGAATCCGATGTTGCAGGATATCGGGCTGATTTTCCATCCACCGTTGTTGTATATGGGATATGTTGGTTTTTCAGTGGTTTTTGCATTTTCTATTGCTTCTCTAATGAGCGGTAATTTGGATACTGCTTGGGCAAGATGGTCAAGACCTTGGACATTAGCGGCTTGGTGTTTCCTAACTTTGGGAATTGTGTTGGGATCTTGGTGGGCTTATTATGAACTCGGTTGGGGTGGCTGGTGGTTTTGGGATCCGGTAGAAAACGCTTCTTTTATGCCGTGGCTTGCCGGTACAGCGTTATTGCACTCTCTTGCGGTAACAGAAAAACGTGGCAGTTTTAAAGCTTGGACGGTTTTATTGGCAATTCTAGTCTTTTCTCTCTGTTTATTAGGCACATTTTTAGTGCGTTCCGGTATTTTAGTTTCCGTGCACACGTTTGCTTCTGATCCAACTCGAGGATTGTATATTCTGGCTTATCTAGTGGTTGTGATTGGCGGCTCGCTGGCGTTATATGCTTATAAAGGTAGCCAAATTCGCTCTCGGGATAATTATCAACGCTATTCACGAGAATCAATGCTGTTACTCAATAATGTGTTATTGATGACGGCGTTGGCGGTAGTGTTGTTAGGTACATTATTGCCATTGGTGCATAAACAGTTGGGCTTAGGTTCAATCTCAATTGGTGCACCGTTTTTTGATCAGATGTTTTTAATCATTATGGTGCCTTTTTCTTTATTGTTAGGCATTGGGCCTTTAGTGAAATGGCGGCGTGATCAATTTTCCGTTATTAGAAAACCGGTTGTGATCAGTGTAATTGTAATGGCGTTATTAGGTTTTATTTTGCCGTTAATATTAGCAGATAAAATAACAGTTAGTGTTGTCTTAGGTACAATGATGACGGTAATTATCGTATTGTTAGGTGCTTATGAATTACAGCAACGTGCTACACATCGCAGTTCATTTTTGCAAGGTATCAGTAAACTTTCTCGTTCACATTGGGGAATGTTTTTTGCCCATATTGGTGTCGCAGTAACCGTGTTCGGCATTGCTTTTAGTCAGAATTTCAGCATTGAAAAAGATGTGCGAATGAGTGTCGGAGATAGTGTCGAGGTCGCAGGTTATCAATTTACTTTCAGTCAGGTTAAAGAGAGTAATGGGCCTAATTATTTAGGTGCTACTGCAGAAATTGATGTGAGTAGAGAGGGCAAAAAAATTACCCGATTGGAGGCAGAAAAACGTTTTTATCAAGTAAGTCGAATGAGTATGAGCGAAGCGGCAATTGATGCTGGCATTACACGCGATCTTTATGCAGCGTTGGGCGAACGTTTGGATAATGGTGCTTGGGCGGTAAGACTCTATTATAAACCATTTATCCGTTGGATTTGGTTTGGTGGTTTATTGATGGCATTCGGCAGTGTTTTATGTATGTGTGACCGCCGTTATCGTTTCAGTAAATTGGTTAAGGGTGCAGTTTATGAATAAAAAACTCTATTTGCCGTTAATTATTTTTTTAATCTTTGTGATTGTTGCAACAGTAGCGTTGATTCGTAATGCACAGGGAGAAGATCCGAAAGCCTTGGAATCTGCATTGGTTGGTAAAAAAGTACCGGTTACAGCACACTTAATGAATCTATTTGATCAGAGCAAATCTTATAACGATCAACTATTTTTACAGCAAAAACCGCTATTGTTAAATGTATGGGCAACTTGGTGTCCAACCTGCTTTGCTGAACATCAGTATTTAAATCAATTAGCGAAACAAGGAATTACCATTATTGGCATCAACTATAAAGATGATGTTGAAAAAGCAAAAAAATGGCTGAATGATTTAGGTAATCCTTATCAAGAAGTGATTAACGATCAAAAGGGAAGCTTTGGTTTGGATCTTGGTGTTTATGGTGCACCGGAAACGTTTATTGTTGATTGCCAAGGCATTATTCGTTACCGCCACGCTGGAGACATAAATCAGCAAGTGTGGCAGCAGAAATTACAGCCGCTTTATGAGAAATATGCGGAGGAGGCGGTATGTTCAGCCAAATAAAAAAAATGTTGTTTGTTCTGTTGTTATCTTTCGGATATGTTGTTGCTGCCAATGCTGCGATTGAGGCGTTACATTTCAGTTCTACTGAGCAGGAGCAAACTTATCATCAATTAACTCAGGAGTTGCGCTGTCCGCAATGTCAGAATAACAATATCGCTGACTCTAATGCTTTAGTGGCGACAGATATGCGTGGCAAAGTGTTTGAACTGCTACAACAAGGGAAAAGCAAACAAGAAATTATTGATTATATGGTAGCTCGTTACGGTAATTTTGTTACTTATGATCCGCCACTTACTGCTGCGACACTGGTTTTATGGTTGGTGCCATTATTTCTTTTAGTTGTTGGTGTGATAATTTTTTGGCGTAAACGTCATTCATTAGCAGATAATGCAATTGAAGAAGATTTAGATGATGCTCAACAACAGCGGTTACAGCAGTTATTAAAAAAGGATAAAGCATAGATGAATTTTTGGTTAAGTGTTTTAGCATTAACATTGGTAATTGCCGTTATCTGTTTTTTACCGTTGTTACGAAAAACTAAAGAAGCAACGGAAATAAAACGTGAAGTATTTAATAAAGCCTTTTATTTCGATCGTGTGAGAGAAATTGAGGAGGCTGCAAAGCAGGGATTATTGGATAACGAGCAACAATTAAAAACAGAATTACAGCAGTCGTTATTATCCGATATTCCGGAACAGTCTAACGCGACACCGCTTTCAGTAAGGAACTTCGGCAAAATATGGTTTGTTTCCGCTTTTTTGTTGTTGCTAACAATGGCATCAGCAAGTTATTTTGCAGTTGGATCTTGGCGAGCCGAACAGATGTTGGAGCAATCTTATCAAAACTTACCGCACTTTTTTGAGCGTTTGAAAGATGAACAAAAACAGCCGTTATCCAATGCGGAACTGGAACAGTTTATTGTTGCGTTGCGCCAGGAATTGCAGCGTAATCCTGAAAATGCTGAATATTGGTGGTTAATGGGACAGATGGCGATGGCAACAGATAAAGCACAATTAGCGATGGATAGTTATGCCAAAGCCTATCAATTACAGCCAAGTGATCTTACCTATAAATTGGCTTACGCCAGAATTTTAATGTTTTCTCAAGATCAAAATGACAATAGCAAAGGACGGGCGTTATTATCGGAAGTAATTCGTCAAGATCATAGTAATGCCGATGCATTAGGCTTGTTGGCATTTGATAGTTTTCAGCGTGGTGATTATAAAATGGCGATTGTCAGTTGGAATATGATGTTGCAACTGTTGCCAAAAGATGATCCGAAACGTGAATTATTGGAGCGTAGCATTGAAAATGCGCGTCAAGAAATGCAACGGCAACAGCCAAATTCATCACAAAAATAAAAAAGAGGAAGTAGTGATAATGATCCCGATGCTGGGTATTACAGGATATAGTGGTACCGGAAAAACAACGTTACTGGAAAAATTACTGCCATTGTTGACAACACACGGGATTCGTACGGCAGTGATCAAGCATACTCACCACAATGTGCAGTTGGATAAACCGGGAAAAGATAGTTGGAGAATGCAACAGGCAGGGGCAAAACAGGTTATTATGACTTGTGATCAACGCTGGGCATTGATGACGGAAACGCTCGCACCGGTTTCACTGAATTATCTTGCCACTCAATTTGATCCTCAGTTGGTCGATCTCATTTTGGTAGAGGGGTTTAAACAGGAACCTATTGCAAAAATTTTGTTGCATCGTCAACAATTGGAAAAGCCATTGCCTGAAATAGATGATTACACCATTGCATTGGCGTTAGATTATCGCTTATCCTTAAGCACAACAGATGTACCTCAGTTAGATATTAATCAACCACAGCAAATCGCTGATTTTATTGTTAAATATTTCAATCATAATCAAGGGAAGTAGTCTATGGCTTCTCAGCTAAGTAAAGAGTATCGAGGCTTGGCGTGGATCTCATCGATTGCGTTTTTTATGCAAACGCTCGATGTTACTATCTTAAATACTTCATTACCGACCATTGCACGCGATTTAAATGAATCACCGCTAAATATGCAGTTAACCATCATTAGTTATGCATTAACTGTAGCATTATTTATGCCACTTAGTGGCTGGATTGCAGATCGCTATGGTACGTTGAAAGTTTTTCGCTATTCAGTGGCGATGTTTGTTATTGGTTCGATATTCTGTGCTTTCTCCTCTTCATTAAATGTTTTAATTTTATCTCGTATTGTGCAAGGTGTTGGTGGCGCAATGATGATGCCAGTTGCCAGATTAACTTTGATCAAAACAGTGCCGAAAAGTCAGTTGTTATCGGCGTGGAATTTAATGGCAATGGCAGGATTAACCGGACCGATTATGGGACCGTTACTTGGTGGTTTTTTGGTAACTTATATGTCTTGGCATTGGATTTTTTTAATTAATATTCCGGTTGGTGTCATCGGTATTTGGTGTGCACGTTTTTATATGCCTAATTTGATAGGAACAGCAAGTAGATTTGATATTATTGGTTTTGTCCTATTCTCCGGTGGAATTGTTCTGGCTACATTAGGTTTGGATTTTATTGGTGAAGCTATGCGTGATAAGGATTTGGCTTCTTCATTCGTTGTTATTGGATTTTTACTGGTTGGGAGTTATGTGTTGTATGCTAAAGGTAAAAAACGGGTGCTATTTCCGCTTTCAGTCTTTAGAAATTCTACGTTTTCGTTAAGTATGATCAGCAATATTTTGATTAGGCTCTCTTCCGCCGGCGTACCTTTTTTATTACCGTTAATGTTGCAGTTGGGTTTGGGCTATCCGCCGGATAAAGCCGGAATGATGATGGTGCCGTTGGCAATCAGTTCAATTATTATGAAGCCGATTAATACTAAAATTATTGCGAAATTCGGCTATAAAAAGACTTTAATTTGCGTCAGTGTGTTATTAGTTTTGGCTATTCTTTGTTTAGGCTTGATCGGTATCTATCAGCAATTATGGTGGACCATTATCAGTATAATATTTTATGGTGCTTGTATTTCAATGATTTTCTCCAGTGTCAATACTTTGATGGTCAGCGAATTAAAAGATGATCAAGTTAGTGCTGGTACAACGCTATTAAGTGTGGTACAACAGATTGGTATCAGTTTAGGAATTGCCGCTGCTTCTGTGGTATTAAACTTATACTATCAGCATACAGCGCAAGGTACGGAGTTGATTGCGAGTTTTAGTTATACCTTCTTTACCTTATCTATTTTTGGCATATTATCGTTGGTAACATTCTTGTTTTATCGAACAGATGTTGGGGCTGTAATGCAAAATAAACGTGGTGAATCATAGTTATTCAATTTGGTTATAAAACGAAACTTTTTGTTATTTCAGTTTAAGTTCTGATTGACTATGCTATATCGCTATAGTGCGTAAGTTTGATCTTGGACGCATAATAAAACATTACTTAGGAGTAATCAGATGAAGTTAAAATCAGTTTTTGCTTTAAGTGCAGTGGCAGCGACTTTATTAGGAGCAGCTAATTTTGTTTATGCAGATAAAACCTTTATTAACTGTACCAGCCGTTATCCGCAGGGAATTAGCCCGGCATTGGTAATGGATGGCATTTCTTATAATGCCAGTTCACAGCAAGTTTATGATCGTTTAATTAACTTTAAACGAGGATCGACTGAGATTGAACCGGGATTAGCAGAAAGTTGGGATATTTCTACCGATAATTTGACTTATACTCTACATCTTAGAAAAGGTGTAAAATTCCACAGTAGTAAAAATTTCAAGCCAACACGTGATTTCAACGCTGATGATGTGATTTTTTCTTTTATGCGTCAGCTTGATCCTAATCATCCTTATCACAACGTGTCGAAAGGCACCTATCCTTACTTTAATGCGATGAAATTTCCGCAATTATTAAAATCGGTTAAAAAAGTGGATGATAATACCGTAGAAATTACCCTAACTCGTCCAGATGCTACCTTTTTACCGACATTAGGAATGGATTTCCTCTCTATCTACTCATCGGAATATGCAGATCAAATGATGAAAAAAGGTACGCCGGAAAAAGTAGATACCGATCCGATTGGAACAGGTCCATTTGTTTTTGCAGGTGCAAAATTGGATCAGGCACTGCGTTATAAAGCTAACCCAAATTATTGGCGTGGTAAAACCCCGATTGATACTTTAATTTTTAGTATTACGCCGGATGCCACAGCACGTTATGCAAAATTGCAGAAAGGGCAGTGCGATATGATTGATTTCCCGAATGCTGCAGATCTTGAACGGATGAAGAAAGATCCTAAAGTTCAATTAGTTTCTCAACCGGGATTAAATGTTGCTTATATTGCGTTTAATACTGAGAAAAAGCCGTTTGATAATGAAAAAGTACGTCAGGCATTAAATTATGCTGCGGATAAATCAGCGATTATTGAATCCGTGTATCAAGGTGCTGGTATTCCTGCAAAAAGCCCTTTGCCACCTACAATTTGGAGCTATAACAACAGTATTCAAGATTACCCATTTGATTTAGAAAAAGCGAAACAGCTTTTAGCGGAAGCAGGTTTCCCTAATGGTTTTGAAACCGAACTATGGGTGCAGCCGGTGGTGCGTGCTTCTAACCCTAATCCTCGCCGTACCGCAGAAATTTTACAGAATGACTGGGCAAAGATTGGTGTAAAAGCAAAATTGGTCAGTTATGAATGGGGTGATTATATTAAGCGCACTCGTGCTGGAGAGTTTACTGCCGGAATTTATGGTTGGTCAGGTGATAACGGTGATCCGGATAACTTTTTATCGCCATTGTTAAGTTGTGAAAATGCCAATAACGGTAGTAACTATTCTCGTTGGTGTAATAAAGAGTTTGATGCTTTGCTGGCAAAAGCAATAGTTACTTCAGACAAAAATGTGCGTACTCCGTTATACGAACAGGCACAGGAAATTTTCCATAAGGCAGTGCCGTGGATTCCAGTGGCTCATTCGGTCAGCTATACACCGTTAAGCCCACGTGTTCGTAATTATGCGCAGAGTCCGTTCGGGTATAATGCATTTTATGGTGTTGATATTGTTGAGTAAAGTTTAAAGAAGCAAAAGAAAAAGCAAAAGCGGGTAATTTGATTTACCCGCTTTTTGTTTGCTTTGTTACCTGCTTATTTTAAGCTGTTGCATCTCAGGGTAACGGCATTTTTATGCGCTTGTAACTGTTCAGCTTCTGCCATTAATTCAACGGTTTGCGCAAGATCTAAGAAGCCTTGCGGCGTTAATTCCTGAACGGTCATTCGTTTACTAAAGTCCGCTAAACCAAGACTGGAGCTGGTTTTACTATAACCATAGGTTGGTAAAACGTGGTTGGTACCGGAGGCATAATCACCCATACTTTCCGGTGAATACGCACCTAAGAAAATTGAACCGGCGTTATCCAACTGCGGTAATAAGGCTCTTGCCTCTTTCACCTGCACAATTAAGTGTTCTGGCGCATAATCATTACTGATTCCAACACATTGCGCTAAATCCTGCGCCAAAATAATACGACTGTGTGATAACGCTTTTTCAGCCGTTTCCGCACGCGGCAGCTGTGCGAGCTGGCGTTGGATTGCCAATTCTGTCTGCTGTGCCAATGTTTCACTGGTGGTAACCAAAATAACTTGAGAGTCAGCACCGTGTTCTGCCTGTGATAACAGATCTGCCGCCACAAATTCCGGATTAGCAAATTCATCAGCGATAACCAATACTTCTGAAGGCCCAGCCTGCATATCAATAGCAGCACCGTTAGGATCTTGGCTAACTTGACGTTTTGCTTCAGTAACAAAAGCATTTCCCGGTCCGAAAATTTTATCTACTTTCGGGATAGATTCTGTACCGAATGCCATCGCCATTATCGCTTGAGCGCCGCCTACCTGATAAATGGTTTCTACTCCACATAAAGAAGCTGCATATAGAATTTCATCTGCAATAGGAGGTGGGGAACAAAGAATAATCTGTTGACAACCAGCGATTTTAGCCGGTGTTGCTAGCATTAATACTGTTGAAAACAGCGGCGCAGAACCACCCGGAATATAAAGTCCAACTTTGTTGATTGGGCGAGTTAACACTTGGCAACGAACGCCTGATTGAGTTTCTAAATCAACAGGTTGTGGTTTTTGTGCTTGATGAAAAGTTGCAATATTACGTTGTGCAGTCTGAATAGCTTGTTTTAATTGTGGATCAATACGAGCTTCAGCTTCAGTAATCTGTTGTTTGGTTACTTTTAGCTGGGGCAATTTAACCTTATCGAAACGCTCATTGAGTTGAAACAGCGCCGCATCGCCTTGAGAAAGAACTAATTCACGGATTTCATCCACTGCCGCTTGAATCGTTTTTGAACTACCGATAGCTGGACGTTGCATTGCTTGGCGGCGTTGTTGTTGATCTAAATTATTCCAAATAAGAGTCTTCATAACGATTCCTTAATTCATCATTTTTTCTATTGGTAATACTAGAATAGAACTTGCACCGATTGCTTTTAATTGTTCCATTGTTTCCCAAAATAGGTTTTCTTGGCTTACCATATGGAGTGCTACACGATCATCTTCGTTTGCCAGTGGCAAAATAGTTGGATCTTCAACCCCCGGTAATAAAGCGACAACTTCTTTTAATTTGCTCTTAGGTGCGTGCAACATAATGTATTTAGATTCTCTAGCCTGCATTACGCCTTGAATACGTGTTAATAATTTATCAATTAATTGTTGTTTTGTCGGTTCTAAAGTTCCGGTTTGTTGAATTAAGCAGGATTTTGAACGATAAATAACATCGACTTCACGTAATCCATTTGCTTCAAGAGTCGCACCGGTAGAAACTAAATCGCAAATGGCATCGGCTAATCCGGCACGAGGCGCTACCTCAACCGAGCCGTTTAATAAACAGCTTTTGAATTTTAAGCCACGTTCATTCATAAAGCGTTTTAATAATTGCGGATAAGACGTTGCGATACGCATATTATTGAGTGATTCTGGTCCATCATATTCGGCATCTTGAGGCACGGCTAATGATAAACGGCAGCCACCGAAATCAAGACGAGTCAACATTTTATAATTGGCTTCTTCACCGCTGGATAGCCGTCGAAGTTCTTCTTCCTCCAGCACATTCTCACCGATAATACCAAGATCTACCACTCCATCGAAAACTAATCCGGGAATATCGTCGTCACGAACACGCAAAATATCTATTGGTAAATTCTCTGCGTAAGCAATTAAACGCTGTTCATTTAAATTAATTTTTACCCCGCATTGTTTGAGTAATTCTTGTGATTCTTTACTTAAACGACCTGATTTCTGCATTGCAATGCGTAAACGAGATTTATCTGACATTGTGTAACTTCCTTTTTTTACTTGTTAAATATTAAAAAACCCTTCGAAATGACTTCCGAAGGGTGTAGCTGAAATTTGTACTCTCGGAAGTTGAATCTTCCAAGCAATACCAAACGCCTGAAAGATTATTCAGTAACGTGATGGTGATGATGAGAGTAACGAATAAATAACATTTGCTTAATCCTAATTGAAAAATTTTATTTAAACTATGCGATTTTTTTTGATTATGCAAGTTTTTTCTCTAAAAAAAAGGATAAATTTTAAACTCTTTGTAACCTTTATTGTTTTATTGCTTTCACAAATAAGAGTACTGGACGATGTTGTAGATCTTTAAACTCCTGATGCCATTGCTTTTGATCGGTAAGCATAGGTTCTTGCAATTGTTCTATTTGAAAACCGTTATTGATCAGATCATTAACAATAGTTGATATAGTACGATGATAGGTTTTAAATGGTTGTTTAAACCAATTTCGTTGTCGTTCTCCTTCATCACGATAAAAGTTGAGGCGATAGGCAATTTGCTGCTTATTTTCATCTTTTAACCAACGATCTCCGCCTTGATAGCAAGTGACAATCGGGTGTTCTTGAGAGAAGACAAGGTATCCGTTCGGTCGCAATCTTGCGTAAATTTGTCGCAATAGCGCAGGAAAATCTTCGATATAGTGAAAAGCGAAAGAACTGGTAACAATATCAAATTGTTGATCGGTGTATTGTGATAAATCCTGCATTGCGCCGGCGAACAACTTAAATTGATCGGTGTTAAATCCGGCACTTTTAAGATTTTTAGCCGCTTGTTCCAGCATTTTGGTCGATAAATCGATGCCGATGACCTGTTTAGCACCTTGCTGTAAATAGTGCAATAAATGCGAACCAGTTCCGCAACCGAGATCAAGGATAGTTTTATTGCTCACATCCCCAACCATTGCAAACATAGTCGGTTTTTCGACAATTTCATTCAAGCTAATCGGATTTTTCCGCAGTTTTTGATATAACTCGAAAAAATCCGCTTGATCATAAATACTGGTCCGCATCATTAACCTTTAAATACAGGCAAATAACCGAAACGAGCGGCTAGTTGTGCGATGATATTTAACACACCGAACAGAATGATGAAGTAAATCATAAAATTGCCACCGAATACGGTATAGTTTTGATCCGGGAATTTTTTGCGGCAGGCACGCGCCAATAATGCCGGTACAATGGCTGCCCAAATGGTTGCCGCTAAACCGGCATAGCCGATTGCAATCACGAAACCGAACGGAAATTGCAAACTGAGTAATAACGGCGGTAAGAAAGTAATTAAGGTTGTTTTTGTTCTGCCGCTAATGCTGTCATCAAATTTAAACAGATCGGCGATGTAATCAAACAGCCCTAAAGTCACACCGAGGAATGAACTGGCAATCGCCATATAGGCAAAGAAGTTTAGAATAACCGCCATATATTCTGTTTGAATATATTTATTTAAAGCGCCGAGCAATGCGGCAATATCACCATCTTTTTCGATAACTGGTGCAAATTCCTGACGAGGCAAATTGCCTTGAATTGCCAACTGCCATAAAACATAAATCAACAATGCGATTAATGTGCCTAAAATGATCGCTTTCTGTACGCGTTGACCATCGCGATCATAATATTTGACTAAACTCGGTACGTTGCCGTGAAAGCCGAAAGAGACCAAGCAGACCGGCAGCGCTGCAAGTAGATAAGGGAGATAACTTTGCTTACCTTGGGCAATGGTATTGAATAAAACTTCAGTTTTTACTGAAGTTAATAAGCCGGTGGTGGAAAGGAAAAAAGCAACGACCATACCAAAAATTAACACAGTGGTAAAACGGTCTACCGCTTTAGTGGATAACCAAACAAATGCGGCAAGAATTAAGCAGAAAATCAGTGAGCCGTAACTTCTTCCCAATTCGACTGCATTGCTGTCGGTGGTAAGCAGTTGATTAAGCAGATTTTCTGTAATGCCGCCACCTGAAGTGATATAGGCGTAAGTTAAAATATATAGCACGAACACAAGCGATAAACTATTGATAATATTCATACTATTGCCAAGTAAATCTTTTACGATAGTACTAAAACTCGCACCTGTCGGATAATGCAAGTTGGCTTCTAAAATCATTAATCCGGAGGTGGTCATACAGAACCAAGTATAGATTAACGCAAGAATTGAGCCGACAAACCATAAGCCGGCGGTCGCGGTCGGGTTAGCAAACATTCCGGCACCGATTGCCGTTCCGGCGATAATCATTGCACCACCAAGTAAGGAAGGAATTTTTTGGTTCATAATCTGTTCTCCGATAAAAATTTTGCACTATTATAGTAGTACATTGTAAAAAGTAAATAGTGAAACGAATGTATTTTTCAGTAGATAAAGCGAACAAGAAAAATTTTTTTGTTATAAAAAATGAGGCTAAATGATAAAAATGTGCTTTAAGTAATCGATTCTGTTCTCATTTTTACAATTTTTTCAGCAAATTTTTCAGAAAAAAGGTATAGTTATCAGCGTTTATCCTAAGGTAGAGAATATTTGATGCTATGGGATAACTTGAGGGTTTCTTCTATCAATTAATAGCCATTTTCCAATTAGGGGTAGTTATGGACTCACTTATGAGTATTATCGGCATTGTTGTGTTATTGGCAATTGCCTTTCTATTATCAAATAATCGCAGAGCGATCAGTCTTAGAACGGTCGGTGGCGCATTCTTAATTCAAATCGGTATCGGCGCATTGGTGCTTTATTCGGAGTTAGGGCGTCAAGCATTGCTCGGTGCGGCAGAAGCTGTGAACAAAGTTATTGCATACGGTAATGAAGGAATTAGTTTCCTTTTCGGTGGTTTGGTCAGCGATAAAATGTTTGAGTTGTTTGGCGGTGGCGGCTTTATTTTTGCTTTCCGGGTCTTGCCGGCAATCGTTTTCTTCGCCTCTTTAATTTCTGTGCTTTACTATTTAGGCATTATGCAATGGGTTATCCGTTTAATCGGTGGTTTCCTCCAAAAAATTCTTGGTACGTCTAAAACTGAGTCTATGTCTGCCGCAGCCAATATTTTCGTAGGACAAACCGAAGCGCCATTAATCGTGCGTCCGTATATTGCCACAATGACACAATCTGAATTGTTTGCAATTATGTGTGGTGGATTGGCTTCTGTTGCCGGTTCAGTAATGATCGGTTATGCACAAATGGGCGTGCCGCTCCCGTATTTGATCGCAGCATCATTTATGGCGGCACCGGGCGGATTATTATTCGCAAAAATCCTATTCCCACAAACTGAAAAAACCAATGATGAATTGAAAGCAAACGATGTGGATGAAAAACCATCCAATGTGCTTGATGCGGCGGCAATGGGTGCTTCTTCAGGTATGCAGTTGGCGATGAACGTTGGTGCGATGTTACTTGCTTTCATTGCGTTAATCGCATTATTGAACGGTATTATCGGCGGCGTTGGCGGTTGGTTCGGTTATGGTGAGCTTAATCTACAAACTATTCTTGGTTGGGTGTTCCGTCCGTTAGCTTGGGTGATCGGCGTACCTTGGAATGAAGCTGAAATTGCCGGTGCAATGATTGGTGAAAAATTGGTATTGAATGAATTCGTTGCTTACGTTGATTTCGTTAAATATCTTTCTCCTGACTCTTCGATAGTCTTGGCGGAAAAAACGAAAGCGATTATTACTTTTGCACTTTGCGGTTTCGCTAACTTCAGCTCAATTGCGATTTTAATCGGTGGTTTGGGTACAATGGCACCGAATCGCCGTAAGGATATTGCTCGACTTGGAATTAAAGCGGTTATTGCCGGTTCCCTCTCCAACTTAATGAGTGCGGCAATTGCAGGGTTATTTATCGGTTTGGTTGGACCTGTATTAATGGGATAGTAATTGTGCTAGAATAATGCACAGTAAAACACCACGGCAATTTGTCGTGGTGTTCTGTTATTAGGGGATAGAAAACGTTTGCTTTTCTAAAAAAGGAAGAATTATGACAATGCTTACTCGTACTCAAGCGGCTGAATTAGCCCTATCCTTAATGGATTTAACAACATTAAACACGGATGATACAGATGAAATTGTGATCTCACTTTGTGATAAAGAACAAAATAGCATCGGGCAGACTGCTGCGGTTTGTATTTATCCACCATTTATTCAAACTGCAAAAACAAGATTACAACAACTAGGTTATCCGCAAGTGAAAGTGGCAACGGTAACGAACTTTCCACAAGGCGCAGCAGATATTGAATTGGCGAAAGCCGAGACGGAAATGGCAATTAAAGCCGGAGCTGATGAAGTGGATGTAGTATTTCCATATCGTGCTTTAATGGCAGGCGATGAGAAAATTGGAGCAGAATTGGTAAGAGCCTGTAAACAGGTATGTGGGAATAAAGTACTCAAAGTGATTATCGAAAGCGGAGAATTAAAAACGGCGGAGTTGATTCGTAAAGCTTCTGAAATTGCCATTCGTGCTGGTGCTGATTTTATCAAGACTTCAACTGGAAAAGTGACGGTTAATGCAACTTTGGATGCGGCAAAAGTTATGTTGGAAACTATTCGTGATTTAGGTGTTCAAGATCGTGTCGGTTTTAAAGCAGCAGGAGGTGTTCGCACTGCTGAAGAGGCTCAGCAATATTTACAACTTGCAGCGGATTTGTTCGGTGAACAGTGGCTTATACCTCGTCATTTCCGTTTTGGTGCTTCAGGTTTATTAAATGATTTATTATCAACTTTAGGTGAGAAGGAAATAGCGGCGAGTGCCGGTTATTAATCATCATAATCAAATGAAAGAGGGATATTATGAAACGTGTATTTATTATGATGTTGGATTCTTTCGGTATTGGGGCGGCGGAAGATGCTGATAAATTTGGTGATGCTGGTTCTAATACTTTGGGTCATATTGCACAACGTTGTGCTGATGGATTGGCTAATGAAGGGCGTGAAGGCGTATTGAAAGTGCCTAATTTGACTAAATTAGGGCTAGGATTGGCAGCGAAAGAGTCGTGTGGCGTATTTCCAGCCGGTTTGGATGAAAATGCGGAGATTATTGGCGGTTATGCTTATGCGAAAGAAATTTCATCAGGTAAAGATACGCCATCTGGTCACTGGGAAATTGCCGGTGTGCCAGTTTTATTTGATTGGGGTTATTTCCCAAAACACGAAAATTCATTTCCACAGGAGTTATTGGATCGTATTGTGGAAAAATCAGGCATTCCAGGCTATTTAGGTAATTGCCATTCATCCGGTACTGTTATTTTGGATCAATTGGGTGAAGAACATATGCGTACTGGTAAACCAATTTTTTATACGTCTGCTGACTCTGTATTCCAAATTGCTTGCCACGAAGAGACTTTCGGTTTGGAAAAATTATATGAACTTTGCCATTTAGTGCGTGAAGAGTTGGAGGGGTACAATATCGGTCGTGTTATTGCGCGTCCGTTTATTGGCGATAAAGCAGGTAATTTCCAACGTACCGGAAATCGTCACGATTACTCTATTGAACCGCCTTCAGCAACGGTATTACAAAAATTAGTTGATGAAAAACAGGGCGAAGTGGTGTCAATTGGTAAAATTGCTGATATTTATGCTCATACAGGTATTACTCGTAAAATTAAGGCAACCGGCTTGGAAGAGTTATTTGACCGCACATTAGAAGAGGTGCGGGCAGCCGGAGATAAAACAATTGTATTTACTAACTTTGTGAATTTTGACTCTGATTTTGGGCATCGCCGTAATGTGGCAGGATATGCATCAGCATTGGAATATTTCGATAAACGTTTGCCTGAATTGCTCAAATTGGTTACTGGGGATGATCTATTAATCATTACTGCTGATCACGGTTGTGATCCAACTTGGAGTGGAACCGATCATACACGTGAACATATCCCGGTTCTTTTGTATGGTGCAAATGTACCGAAACAATCTTTTGGTAAACGTGAAACTTTTGCTGATATTGGACAGACCATTGCCAATTATTTTGGTTTAAGTGCAATGGATTATGGTACAGCAATGATTAATTTTGAAAATAAATAACAAGAGGAAATTAGATATGGCAACTCCACATATTAATGCAGTTGATGGTGCGTTTGCAGATGTTGTATTAATGCCGGGTGATCCGCTTCGTGCGAAATATATTGCGGAAACCTTTTTAGAAAATGCGGTTGAAGTGACCAATGTACGTAATATGCTTGGTTACACTGGTTTTTACAAAGGACGTAAAGTTTCTGTGATGGGACATGGAATGGGAATTCCTTCCTGCTCTATTTACGCAAAAGAATTGATTACTGAATATGGTGTGAAAAAAATTATTCGTGTTGGTTCGTGCGGTGCAGTGCGCCAAGATGTGAAAGTGCGTGATGTGATTATCGGCTTGGGGGCTTGTACTGATTCTAAAGTCAACCGTATCCGCTTTAAAGATAATGATTTTGCTGCAATTGCTGATTTTGATATGGCACAAGCAGCTGTTCAGGCGGCAAAACAGAAAGAAGCAAAAGTGCGTGTAGGCAACCTTTTTTCAGCTGATTTATTCTATACACCGGATGTTGAAATGTTCGATGTTATGGAAAAGTACGGTATTTTAGGTGTCGAAATGGAGGCTGCTGGAATTTATGCAGTGGCAGCGGAATATGGTGCAAAAGCATTAGCAATTTGTACTGTTTCTGATCATATCCGTACCGGAGAGCAAACCAGTGCTGAAGAGCGTCAGTTAACGTTTAATGATATGATCGAAATAGCATTGGAATCTGTTTTAATCGGTGATCAACAATAAATTTTAATGATTTAATTAGGGTGCTTGTTAGCACCCTAATTTTTGTAGAAAGCAAAGAAAAAATTGGATTATTTGTATAAAAAACACTTCCTTTTTTAATAAAAATCGGTACCATACCGCCCTCATTGTGAATGAATTATTAATCTATGGTGATTTATTTGCAATTCATCTACTCTCCATCAATCATCCTTGAATTGATCCGGAGAAAGATAAAAAAGCTGAAACGCTTTTTTTAATAAGTAGCGAGTCAAAATGCCCCATGGCATCTGTTTTTTCAGGAACAGAAAGCTTAGGCTTCCCGCAAGGCACCCGACTTATTTTTTTCACCTCTATTAGAAGGTTTAGTTTTATTATGACAATTATCACTCCTGTAAAATCAATCGATAACGCCACTAATGCCTATTATTTGGATCGCCAAAATAAAATGGAATCCAATGTGCGTAGTTACCCAAGAAAATTACCTTTAGCGATTGCGAAAGCATCTGGTTGTTGGGTAACTGATGTGGAAGGGAATGAATATTTAGATTTCTTAGCTGGTGCTGGTACATTGGCACTTGGTCATAATCATCCAGCAATTAAACAAGCCATTTTAGATACCATTGAAAGTGGTTTGCCATTACATACTTTAGATTTAACTACGCCGTTGAAAGATGCTTTTACCGAAGAATTACTCTCTTTCTTTCCGAAAGATAAATACTGTTTACAGTTCTGTGGTCCATCAGGTGCGGATGCAAACGAAGCGGCGATTAAATTAGCCAAAACCTATACCGGACGCGGTAATGTGATCGCATTTTCAGGTGGCTTCCACGGAATGACTCACGGCGCATTATCTTTAACCGGTAATTTAGGTGCCAAAAATGCGGTACAAAATCTTATGGCTGGTGTGCAATTTATGCCTTATCCGCATTCATATCGTTGCCCATTTGGTATTGGTGGAGAGGCAGGAGCAAAAGCTGTTACCCATTATTTTGAAAACTTTATTGAAGATGTTGAAAGTGGGGTTGTTAAACCAGCGGCTGTTATTTTAGAAGCGATCCAAGGAGAAGGTGGTGTAGTGCCAGCACCAATTGAATTTCTACAAAAAGTACGTGAAGTGACACAAAAACACGGTATTTTGATGATTGTTGATGAGGTGCAAGCTGGATTTTGTCGTTCAGGAAAAATGTTTGCTTTTGAACACGCTAATATTGAACCTGATATTGTGGTGATGTCGAAAGCGGTTGGTGGCAGTTTGCCGTTAGCAGTGTTGGCTATTCGTAAGGAATTTGATGCGTGGAAACCGGCAGGTCATACCGGCACTTTCCGTGGCAATCAATTAGCGATGGCGACCGGTTATGCTTCTTTAAAAATTATGCGTGAACAAAATTTAGCAAAAAATGCGCAAGAACGCGGTGACTATCTAAAAGCTGAATTACAAGCATTGGCAAAACAGTATCCTTGTATCGGCGATGTGCGTGGACGCGGTTTAATGATGGGCATTGAAATTGTTGATGAACGCCAGAAAGCCGATCATACCGGCGCATTCCCGGGCGATGCCGATTTAGCGGTGGCTATCCAAAAAGCCTGTTTTGACAATCGTTTGTTGTTGGAACGTGGCGGACGTAACGGTAATGTGGTGCGTGTGCTTTGCCCGATTATCATCAGCCAGCAAGAGTGCGAAGAGATGATCAAACGCTTTACCGAATCATTAGCGGAAGCGTTAGCAGCGGTTCGTGGTTAATTGAGGATAAAAAACAATGTCAATGTTATCTCAACATAAACAGGCACTGTTTTGCCGCGATGAGCAATCTATTCAAGATTATCAGCGTGCAATGAATAAAGCGGTCGAGGCTGTTTGTCAATGGTTGCAGAATGACAAAATGTATACCGGTGGCAGTATCCGCCGGTTACGTTCAACGATTGAATTTGCGCCGACAAAAGAGGGCGCCGGTTTAGAAAATACCTTACAACGATTGGTAACCATTTTCCTCAATCCAAGTTTAAAAGTGCATCATCCGCACTCTTTGGCACATTTACACTGTCCGACAATGGTGTCCAGCCAAATTGCTGAAGTGTTGATTAATGCGACCAATCAATCAATGGACTCTTGGGATCAAAGCCCTGCCGGTTCAATTATGGAAGAGCAGCTAATTAATTGGCTGCGGCAAAAAGTCGGTTATGGCGAAGGCACTGCAGGGGTATTTACTTCCGGCGGAACGCAATCCAATTTGATGGGCGTATTGTTGGCACGAGATGCCTGCATTGCTAAACATTGGCAAAATGAAGATGGCTCGGAGTGGTTAGTGCAGCAAAACGGTCTGCCGCCGGATGCTCTGCAAAAAGTGAAAGTGGTTTGTTCGGAAAATGCGCATTTCTCGGTGCAAAAAAATATGGCAATGATGGGAATGGGATTTCAGTCAGTGGTGACTGTGCCGACCAATGAAAATGCACAAATGGATAGTGCGGCATTGGAAAAAACGCTAGCCGAACTTCAAGCGCAAGGCAAACTGGTTGCTTGTGTGGTGGCAACTGCCGGTACAACCGATGCCGGTGCGATTGATGATATTGAAGCGATTCGTGCTATCAGCGATCAATATGGTGCGTGGTTGCATATTGATGCGGCGTGGGGCGGTGCATTATTGTTATCAAAAGATTTCCGCCATTGGTTAAATGGTTTGGAGAAAGCCGATTCGGTGACGTTGGATTTCCATAAACATTTCTTCCAAACAATCTCTTGCGGTGCGTTTTTATTGAAAGATGAACGAAACTTCCGTTTCATTGATTACAAAGCAGATTACCTCAATTCTGAATATGATGAGGAGTATGGCGTACCGAATTTAGTGGCGAAATCGTTGCAGACAACACGCCGTTTTGATGCCTTAAAATTGTGGTTCACAATGGAAGCATTAGGGGAAGATCTTTATGCATCGATGATCGATCACGGCGTGTATTTGGCGCGAGAAATTCGTGATTATATTAATGCTACCGATGATCTGGAAATGTTAGTTGAGCCGCAATTTGCCTCTATTCTATTCCGTGTGAATCCGCAAGGTTATCCGGCAGAATATGTTGATCTGTTAAATCAGAATGTGGCGGATGAGCTGTTTGCACGCGGTGAAGCCAATATTGGTGTAACAAAAGTGGGTGAACAACAAGCCTTAAAAATGACGACATTAAGTCCGATTGCTACTTTGGATGATGTGAAATCTTTATTAGATCAGGTTTTATCTGAAGCGGCTAGAATTAAGGATGCTATTGTTGCCGGCAATTATGTGCCGCCGATAGCGTAAAACACTAAGCACCATTAGTTGTAAGCAGACAAGAGTAAACCTTTTGTCTGCTTTTCTTTTGTTTAATTAATTTTTCAATGATTGAACCGGTGCCGGAATACGTCCGCCGCGATTAACGAAAATTTCGCAAGATCCCTCTTTAACCGGCATAATTGGTGCATAACCAAGTAAACCACCGAACTCAACCATCTCACCGACATCTTTGCCCGGAACAGGAATAATACGCACAGCGGTGGTTTTACTGTTAATCATCCCGATTGCTGCTTCATCAGCAATAATGCCGGAAATGGTACTGGCGGAAGTGGAGCCGGGAACGGCGATCATATCCAAACCGACAGAGCAAACAGCCGTCATTGCTTCTAATTTATCCAATGTTAAAGCGCCTTGTTTAGCAGCAGCAATCATTCCTTCATCTTCGGAAACAGGGATAAAAGCACCGCTTAAACCACCGACAGAACTGCTCGCCATCATTCCACCTTTTTTCACTGCATCATTAAGTAACGCTAACGCAGCAGTTGTACCGTGTGTTCCGCAAACACTTAGCCCCATTTGCTCTAAGATACGAGCAACGCTATCTCCGATAGCAGGAGTTGGAGCCAGTGATAGATCTAAAATGCCAAACGGAATGCTTAAACGTTTACTTGCTTCTTGCCCAATCAGTTCCCCTACTCGAGTAATTTTGAAAGCTGTTTTTTTCACCACTTCTGCTACTTCAGTTAAGGTTACTGCTTGGCTATTTTCTAGAGCAGCTTTTACCACACCGGGACCTGATACTCCTACATTAATCACCGCATCACCCTCACCGGCACCGTGGAAAGCACCTGCCATAAAAGGATTATCTTCCACCGCATTACAGAAAATCACTACTTTGGCACAACCGAAACCTTCTGGCGTGATTTCAGAGGTCTGTTTAACCATTTCGCCAACCAATTTAACTGCATCCATATTAATGCCAGCTTTGGTTGAACCGATGTTGACTGAACTACAAACAATATCAGTGGTTTTCATTGCTTGCGGAATAGAGCGGATTAATACTTCATCAGAAGGACTCATCCCTTTATGCACCAATGCGGAAAAGCCACCGATAAAAGATACGCCGATAGCTTTAGCGGCACGATCTAAGGTTTGAGCAATCGAAACATAAGAATTTGCTTTAGTAGCTGCAGCAATCTGTGCAATAGGTGTGACGGAAATGCGTTGGTTTACGATAGGAATACCATATTTTGCTGAAAGTTCGCGTGCAGTTTGCACCAAATCGCCGCCAATACGCACAATTTTGTCATAAATATTTTGATTTAATACATCAATGTTATCACTGATACAGTCGTGTAAATCGATACCAATAGTAATAGTGCGGACATCAAAATTTTGATCCGATACCATTCGCAATGTTTCTAGAATTTCATAAGATTGAATACTGTTGCTCATATAGCCACCTTTAAATGCGGTACATTGCGTTAAAAATTTCAGTGTTTTGTAGGCGTAAATCTAATCCTAATTTTTGCCCCTCTTCACTGCAATAAGCGGCTAAGGTTTGATAATCTTTTTTACATTCAGTGGTATCAACCAATAAAATCATTGTGAAATAACCATCCATTAATTGTTGGCTGATATTCACAATGTTGATTTGTTGTTCGGCAAGTAATTTTGCGACATTATAGACGATACCGATTCGGTCTTTGCCGATCACAGTTAATACAGATTGATTCATTTCAAATTCCCTCTTTGGTGATAAAAAGCTAATTGTTCGAGTGAGTTTATGTTTGCAAAACAGGATTTTTGTGCTGAAAAATCAGCAGTTTCATAATGATGTTGTTGAAAAAATTGTAATACACGCCGATTTCCCTGTTGCAAATAACTCTTTAGATCGGCACTTAAAGTTCGTTTTAACAGACAACAGGTAGGGTGTTCACGTTCACCATCAGAAACATAAACAACCTCCGTGTGCTCACGGCGTTTATTCAACAAACGAGTTACTAAATTTACAGGTAAAAAAGGCGTATCACAAGGCACAAATAGCACCCAATCGTGTTTAGCTGTCTGTAATCCGCTAAACATTCCGCTTAACGGCCCAAGAAAGCCTTCAATATGATCTGAAATCACAGGCAATCCGCTTTCGGCATATTGTGATAATGAACGATTGGCACTGATGATCACTTCATCGACTTGCGTTGCAATTGCTTGATAAACCCATTGATATAATGGTTTTCCTTGTAATCGCTGTAAGCCTTTATCAACACCGTTCATTCGCCGAGCTTGCCCACCACACAAAATAACTGCACTAATCTGTTCCTGCATTGTAATCTCTTTTTGGCAATTAAAAAATTAAGTGGTATTATCGCACACCAACTAAAAACTGTGAGGAAAATCCGATGAAATGTCATCGTTTAAATGAAGTTTTAGAACTATTGCAACCTTATTGGTCAAAAGATCCGGATTTGAATTTAATGCAAATTTTGCAAAAAATTGCTAAAGAAGCCGGTTTTGATGGCGAATTAAGTGAGTTAAGTGATGAGGTGATTATTTATCATCTGAAAATGGTGGATAAAGATAAAAATGAACCGATTCCGGGAATAAAAAAAGATTATGAAGAAGATTTTAAAACTGCGTTACTAAAAGCGCGAGGAATTATTAAATAGGAGTTTAACAACGATGAAAAAATTGTTATTGGCAATCGTAACCTTGTTTTTTGCGGTGAATGTGTCACTGGCAGTGGCGGCGGAAAATTTTACTGAAGGAAAGGATTACACTTCGCTTGGCTTTAAACCGCATCCTGATGGTGGTGTGATTGAGTTTTTCTCCTTTTATTGTCCTCATTGTTATGATTATGAAATGAAATTCCATATTCCGGAAAAAATTAAACAATCTTTGCCGAAAAATGTTGAATTTAAACAATATCACGTTAATTTCTTAGGTGCTCAATCAGAAAATCTAACTCGAGCTTGGGCGTTAGCAATGGCGATTGGTGCTGAAGATAAAGTGCGTGCGCCTTTATTTGAAGCAGCTCAGAAAAACAGCCTATCTTCAATGGACGATATTCGTCAAATCTTTATTGATAACGGTATTGATGCTAAAGAGTTCGATGGTGCAATTAATAGTTTTGCTGTTAATGCATTAGTATCCGCACAAGAAATGGCAGCAGAGAAATTTAAAGTTCGTGGCGTGCCGGATTTCTATATCAACGGGAATTACCATATCGAAACCGGCAATGACAGCGGTTTCTCAAAAGTGCAGACGATTGAAGAGTTTATTCAGCGTTATGTCGATTTAACCCAATATCTTTTGAAAAAATAATTGACTTACGGCGAAAAGTTGCTTAAATGCGATTTTTCGCTTTTTGATTAAAATGAAGGAATTTTAACTATGTCTGAAAGTTTTAGCGTTACTCGTCGTTTCTTTGATGATAAAAATTATCCGCGTGGTTTTGCTCGACACGGAGATTATACTATTCGTGAATCTCAAGCGTTAGAAAATCACGGTTTAGCTTTTCTTGAGCTAGAAAATGGTAATCGTGAACCGGTTACTGAAGAAGAAAAACAATTTGTGGCTTTTTGCCGTGGCGAACGTCCGGCAGAAACTTTTTTTGAAAAAACTTGGGAAAAATATCGTGCGCGCATTTCTCGCACAAAACGTGTTTATACCTTATCGGGCGTATTGGCAAACGATGCGGTTGATGATTACAATGCCGACTAAGTTTTAGAAAGAAAATGAATAGAGCAAAAAAACGGCAACAATAAAAGTTGCCGTTTTTTATGCTTGAATTTGATTAGTGCTGAAAGCCGGTAGAAACATCCGCATCCGGATTGCGTTTGTTATACGGCTCATCCTTTAGTTTGCCGCTAAAGATCGCCGGATTTTCATCACCTGTTACCATTAATGTTCCCTTCGCACCTTTCTCAGTACGAAAAATGGAATGATCTACGAAAGTGTATTGTCCCGGCACCGGAATAGTCGTTTCCGCTATCATCGCCCCACCGGCTGGAATTAACGTAGTCTGCACATTATGATTTTTTAATGAACCGGCCTCGACATAGACCGTATCAAACGTTTTCCCAATCAAATGAAAAGAAGATACTTTGTTTGGACCGGCATTACCAACGTAAAAACGCAATTTTTCACCCACTTTGGCTTGCAAGGCCTTATTTCCCATCATTGAGGCGAAATGACCATTAAAAACGACATAATCCGGTAATTCATAACTGGCTTTTTGTGAACTGAAAACCTGTAATCCCGGTTCACTAAATTCACCACTGGTATAAAATTCGTTTTGTACAATGTAAAACTCTTTATCAACCGGCGACAATCCCGCTTTCGGCTCAACCAGCATTAGCCCGAACATTCCTTTACCAATATGTGTCGGTGCGCCAGGCATTGCGGCACAATGGTAAAGATAAAGTCCGGGAGAGAGTGCTTTGAAGCGATAAATGCTGGTGTGCCCCGGCAATGTATTACTCGCCATTGCCGTTCCGTCAGGTGCCGCTGAAGAGTGGAAATCAATGCTGTGCGGTAGTTTTGAGTTAATTGGATTGGATAAATGCACTTCCACTGTATCACCTTCACGCACGCGAATAAACGGCGCCGGCGTAGAACCGTTATAAGTCCAATATTTAAATTGCACTTGCGGCATAATTTCCATAATTTTTTCTAATGCTTCCAATTTCACTATGACACGAGCCGGATAATCACGTTTAATTGGTGCAGGCACATTCGGTGCAATTGTTAATTCTGCATCAATGACAGGAAGTGATGAAATTTCTTCTTCATCATTTTGTTGAACATTGATTGATTGTGCCTTAGCAAATAAGCTCAAATTGACGATTAAAAATACAGAAAGTAGTAAGTTTAGAGTTGTTTTTTTCATAGTTTCAAATGGTATAAGGAGAATATCAATCGAACTATTCTAGTGAATGACTGCGATTTTTCCAATAATCATAAAGACTTATTAAAACCACCTGTTCTTAATATAACATTTGGCACTTAATCATATCTAATCCATATAAAATGATTAAATAAAATCTTTTTGATTTAATTTAATCATTTTGTGATCTTGTTCACAGTTTTTACAGCTTATTTTGCATATAATTCCAACGAAATTTAGGAGTATGAGGAAGTTTATGTGATTTTCTTATATTTATATGATTAAATTTAATCAATAAGGAGTATTAAATGAAACCAGTTTTAGGAATAACAATGGGGGATGCTGCAGGGATTGGGGCTGAAATTATTGTTAAATCTCTGTCGGATAAACATCTTTATGAAATTGCTCAACCTATTGTAATTGGCGATAAGAAAATGATGCAACGAGCACTGGATTTATTGCAATCACCGTTAAAGATAAATGTTGTAGCAAATTTAGATAATTTAAATACGAAATATGGAACTATCGATTTGATCGATTTGGATAATGTGCCTGCTGATTTGATTTATTCTCAAGTAGATCCTCGAGCGGGTAAGGCAGCATATGAATATGTGGAAAAGGCGGTTCAATATGCTATGGAAAATAAAATTCAAGCGGTGGTAACAGCACCTTTGAATAAGGAAGCGTTACACGCCGGTGGGAAAATGTTTCCGGGTCATACTGAAATTTTGGCGCAATTAAGCGGCACAAAAGATTATTCAATGATGTTAGTGAGTGAAAAACTTCGTGTTATTCACGTGACAACGCACGTTCAGCTTCGTAAAGCCTGTGATTTAGTGAAAAAAGAACGGGTATTGACAGTCATTAAATTAGCAGATGAAAACGCGAAAATGCTCGGCTTTAAACAACCAAGAGTTGCTGTGGCAGGATTAAATCCGCATTCAGGCGAAAACGGAATGTTCGGTGATGAAGATAGTAAAGAAATCGTACCGGCTGTTGAGGCGGCAAAACAGTCAGGAATTAATGTCAGTGGCCCGATCCCACCGGACACTGTGTTTCATCGTGCTGCCAATTTAGATGAATTCGATATTGTGGTGGTGATGTATCACGATCAAGGTCATATTCCAATTAAATTGTTGGGATTTGATACCGGTGTAAACGTGACTGTCGGTCTACCGTTTATTCGTACTTCTGTCGATCACGGTACGGCATTCCCGATTGCAGGTAAAGGGATTGCGGACAGTAAGAGTATGACTGAATCACTTTATCTTGCCGCTCGAATGGCACAGATAAAATTTGGAAATTAAGTTTAATTAGGAGCGAATTATGTCTACATATGCAACTCAACTACCACGCATTAAAATTGCTCGGCTGGGATAACGCCCCGATTTACCAATGTGGCTGTGGCAATTCCGCCTGTTTAGACACCTATCTTTCAGGGCGAGGCTTTGAAATGCTCTATCGTGATCTCAAAGGCGAAGCCCTCTCAGCGAAAGACATCATTCAACGCTTTTACGCTCAAGAGCAAAGTGCGGTGGATTTTGTGGCAATGTTTGTGGAACTCGCCGCTATTTCTATCGGCAACATCATCACCGCCCTTGATCCCCATCTCATCGTGTTAGGCGGTGGTTTGTCGAACTTTGATTATCTCTACCAAGCCTTACCCAAAGCCCTCCCCAACCACTTAATGCGAAGTGCCAAAGTGCCAGCAATTAAAAAAGCCAAATACGGCGACTCCGGCGGCGTGCGTGGGGCAGCAGCGTTGTTTCTTTCTCGTTAAAGATAACCCCTCATTTTTTCAGCAAATTTAACTGAACGGGGCAAAACCTCGCTCGGTTTTTTTCGTTTTCTTATCAGCTTATAAAACAGGCATTTTCTCTTAAAAGTGCGGTGGTTTTTTAAACCATTTTTCATCATCTCCCCCCCCCCCCCTCTTAAAATTAGGCTAAATATTCAACAATTTCAAGGGAGTATACTCCCTGTTGTTCTCTCTTTACAGAGAGAACAAAACCCTTTGCCGAAAGGAAAAAATCTTGTTACTTCGATTGAAATATGTACAACAGAGAGAAGGGAATATTCTCACTGCTTTTTTCTTTGTGAAAACCTTTCTCTTTGCCTTATC